>JASGCX010000044.1:10691-31682 GCA_030053925.1 Flavobacterium sp. | reverse complement strand
ATCAATTCGTGTAATTCGTGTAATTATTTTAAAATTCGTGAAATTATTTAAAAATTAGTGCCATTAAAAACTACACGTTAATTCCAAAATATCAATTCGTGTAATTCGTGTAATTATTTTAAAATTCGTGAAATTATTTAAAAATTAGTGCCATTAAAAACTACACGTTAATTCCAAAAAATCAATTCGTGTAATTCGTGTAATTATTTTAAAATTCGTGTAATTATTTTAAAATTCGTGAAATTATTTAAAAATTAGTGCCATTAAAAACTACACGTTAATTCCAAAAAATCAATTCGTGTAATTCGTGTAATTATTTTAAAATTCGTGTAATTATTTTAAAATTCGTGTAATTATTTAAAATTAGTGCCATTAAAAACTACACGTTAAACCTAAAATGCATTACGTCGCCATCTTTTACAATATATTCTTTACCCTCAATGCGTAATCTGCCGTTATCTCTACAAGCAGCTTCGCTACCATATTTTACAAAATCTTCGTAAGCAATAACTTCTGCTTTAATAAAGCCCTTTTCAAAGTCGGTATGAATAACACTGGCAGCTTGCGGTGCTTTCCAGCCGTGATGAATAGTCCAAGCCCTTACTTCTTGCACACCAGCGGTAAAGTAAGTATCAAGTTGCAACAATTTATAAGCCGATTGAATTAATCTATTCAACGCAGGTTCAATCATTTTGTATTCATCCATAAACATCTGCTTGTCGTCTTCTGCTTCCATTTCTGCAATTTGCGCTTCTATGTTGTTGCACATTACAATCACTTGTGCAGCTTCTTCTTTTGCAGCAGCAGCAAGTGCTTCAGAATATTTATTACCTGTGTGCATGCTTGCTTCATCTACATTGGCTACGTACAAAACTGGCTTTTCGGTCAATAAAAACAAATCGGCAATTGCTACTTTTTCTTCTTTGCTTAAATCCAATGCTCTAATGCTTTTACCTTGCTCTAAATGCGCTTTGCATTGTTGTAATATTTCAACTTCGGCCTTTGCTTTTGGGTCGGTTTTAGCCATTTTCTCGCTACGTTGTAGCTTTCTTTCTACCGCTTCTAAATCTTTCAATTGCAACTCAGTATCAATAATTTCTTTGTCGTTTACAGGATTAATAGCACCTTCTTCACGCAACACATTTTCATCTTCAAAGCATCTAACCACGTGAATAATGGCATCTACTTCTTTAATATTACCCAAAAATTTATTGCCCAAACCTTCGCCTTTACTAGCGCCACGTACAAGACCAGCAATGTCTACAATTTCAAGTTGCGTAGGCACAATGCGGTCTGGTTTTACTAGTTCGGCCAATTTTGTCATACGTTCATCTGGCACATTTACCAAGCCCACATTGGGTTCTATAGTACAAAAACGATAGTTGCTAGCTTGTGCTTTGGCACTATTACTCACGGCATTAAACAAAGTCGATTTTCCAACATTTGGCAATCCTACAATTCCTGCTTGTAAACTCATAATTTCTTTTTAGCACATAGTATCAATAGAAAATTCAAGACCACATAGGCAAATTGTGAAAGCCTATGTGTTACTTTCTTTAACTATGCGCCTATGTGTTTAATATTTGCCGCAAAAGTAAGATTTGACAGCAAAAACTATTTGCTTATTTTCAGCCCTCAAAATCATAAATACCAAATCACCAATCTCAAATTTTACCAATGGCTTTAAGCAGAATTTGGAGTGCTTTTATACTTGTTGCATTTATTGTAGCTTTTGTAAAGTTTGTAACCATACCAGAAAAGAAAGACATTTTTACAGAAATGGTTACAGGCAAGCAAGGCGATACATCATTTACTAAAGTGGTAGATAGTGCTAGTTTATTGCCTGTAATTATTGCTGCGCTTAATAAAAATAGTAGCTATAAAAGTGATGAAAATAAATACGTTAAGCAAGCCAATGGCAAAGTATTAACCTACAAAGAACAACAAACTGGTGGCGTTATTGCTACTTGCGAATTGGCAGTTACAATTTGTTTTAACTTGATAGGTGTAATGGCTTTGTTTATGGGCTTTTTAACCATTGCAGAAAAAGCAGGTGGTATGCGCTTGTTAGCCAAAATCATTGGTCCATTTTTCTCAAAGTTGTTTCCCGAAGTGCCTAAAAATCATCCATCTATTGGTTATATGATGATGAATTTCTCGGCCAATTTGCTTAACCTTGATAATGCAGCTACACCATTTGGCATTAAAACCATGGAAAGCCTGCAAGAATTGAATCCTAAAAAAGATAAAGCTACCAATGCACAGTTAATGTTTTTATGTTTACATGCGGCTGGGCTTACGCTAGTACCTGTAACCATTATTGCTGCAAGGGCTTCTGTAAAACCTGCTGCTGCAAGCCCTACCGATATTTTTGTGCCTTGCATGATAGCCACATTTGTAGCTACTATGGCAGCTATGATTATTGTAGCCATTAAGCAGAAAATAAATTTATTGCAGCCAGTTATTTTAGGTTGGGTGCTTGGTGCAATGGGTTTAATTGTATTGCTAGTATTATACCTTACTTCTTTACCAGCAGATGGGGTGCAACATTTTTCTAAGCTGTTGAGCAATGGTTTAATACTATTCATTTTTATAGCCATTATTGTAGGTGCGCTGTTTAAAAAAATAGACATTTTTAATGCTTTTGTTGATGGGGCAAAAGGCGGTTTTGAAACCGCTGTAAAAATTATTCCTTACCTAGTAGGTATGTTGGTAGCTATTAGTTTGTTACGTACTAGCGGCACATTTGAAGTGATTATTGCAGGTATGAAATCGGTATTTGGTGCGCTTGGTGCAGATACACGTTTTGTAGATGGCTTGCCTACGGCTTTAATAAAACCTTTAAGTGGCGGTGGTGCTAGAGGTATGATGATAGACACGATGAATACCCACGGTGCAGATTCTTTTGCTGGCAGGCTAGCATGTGTGCTGCAAGGTTCGTCAGATACAACGTTTTATGTGGTGGCAGTTTACTTTGGTGCGGTAGGTATTAAAAACACACGATATGCCATTAGTACCATGTTGATAGCTGATTTGGTGGGCATTATTACATCTATCTTACTGTGCTATTTGTTTTTTGGTAATGCTTAATTTACCACTCAATTACGGTTTCATCTGTAACTATTTTTGCTTTGAATTCTTCCATCTCTACCATGAATAACTATTTCTGATTTATTATTTTTTGCAATATCTCTAGCAATGCTTGTAGCATCGCCTTTTTTTTCTGTTATTGCAGTGTATTTAGAATTGCCTTCCCCTTTTACTGCCCAACCATTTCCAAGAGGTACAACGTGTTGATTTTTTTTTGCCATTTTATTTCTATTTAAAAATCAAAGTTAAATTTTTTTCTACTGATTTTATTATTAATTCATTAAATTTTTTGTCTCCAATTTTAAGATTGTATCTCAATTCGGGATTCCAATACGAAATATTTGTCCATTCATTTAGTAACTCAGCTTTAATTGCAAATTCTTGTCCTGAATAATATAGTAATTTTTGTAAGTTATGATTTCGTATTTCTTTTAGGTCTTTGATTTCATTTCCTAAATCATTGTCACTTAGCTGTATATAACTCTCAAATTCTGATTTAGTTTCTGGGAAACCTTTGTCAAGTTTTAAAATTTTACAGATTTTAAACTTTAAAGCTAATTCTACTGAATATCCAACTAAATACAATGAAGAGGCGGTTCTATTATATTTACAAAGAAGTTTTGCATCTGCTAATTTACTAACTGCAATTTCTTTTAAGTTTGGTTTGGTAATCATAAAAATATTCGCTTTGAAAGTTCAAATTTAACTTTTTCAATTTTTAATTTTCGTGAAACAAACAATTCGTTAGCAGTCACAAAAAATTGTGACTAAAGTTAAATTTTGGCGCTGAAAATCAATGATATGTATTTCTGGAATTTTATTGATTTTCAGCGATTTTGCCCCCACATTAGCCCGCTTTTTGCAACTCGCTTTTTCCGGTTAGGCAGAATAGCCGCTAACGCTAGGGCTTTTTGCAAGTTGGGGGAATAGAATTCAGTATGCCCATAACAAGGGTTGATAATTTCCGCTGCGGCGGATGATGTTTTGTTCATAAGCCAAATATATAAGGTCTAGCCCCAAAAAAGCACAATAGAGAACAAATGTTGAGGCTAAATTCGTAAAACCCCAATAACGCCAAACCTAATGTTGGCTGCTGTTGTTGAATTGAGGTAGCTTAATTTTTATTCTATCTCAATTGTTTCAAGTGTCCAATTATTTATGTCCGTCCAGTCGCCACTATTGAATTGAATAATGACAAAATAAGTTTTTCTTAATGCTGCACCAAAAGCATTTGACGCATCAACTGTGTTTGTTACTTGATATTTGTTGTTGCCTAAATATGTAACCTTAGAATCACTACAAAAACCAAAGTCTGCACTTTTTGGGGATAATAATTTTCGTTCCACAAACCTTTGAGAGATTACACAAGCCTCTGATTTCAAATCACCACTTTTTGCCTTTTTGTCGTCACTTGGTAAAGCAAAATACCCAATTACAATAGCTGCAATTATAAAAATCAAACATCCGTAATTATTTTTTTGAGGGTTAGATGAAATTACTTGAGTTGGTTCTTTTGGATTGTTTCGTAAATATTCTTTTCGTTTTTCTGCATAGCTATTAACATCAGAAAATGAAATTCTCCATTGCTTTGGTGTTGTTTCAGTTTGAAAAGCATTTGGTATTTTCCCTGCTTTAAGTAATTCCTTTAAATTTATGTTTTTGTCATTGTCATTTAAAATTTCATTTGCAGTTCTAAGAGATAAATATTTTTTCCCAGATGAAATCATTTTTGAGTCAAACAAAATAATAAATTCGTCTATTTCACTTTTGTTCATACTAAATTTTGTTTAACTTTTGTCCAACCAAAGAAACTGTCGAACCGTTGCGATTAAAAATAGTAGCATAATTTTTTGTTCTTCCGTGAATTTGAAATGCTGTGATTTTTGAGCCATCTTTTTTTTGATACCAATTGTTTTCGTTTAACTCGTCAGCAATTTGCTGTGTAGTCATTGGGTGTTCTTTTTGAAGTAGCACTTTTTCTATTGCCTCGTGTAATGTCATTTGTTAATTATTTTCGTTTGAGAAACTGCAAACTCAATAGCAGCCAACGCTAAGGCTTGGCGTTCTTGGGGCCTTCGAGTTCCGTCTGTCCGTAACCGAAGCCAAATGATTGCAATATTGCCGATGTTTTATTCATAAGCCAAATATATAACGTCAAGCCCAAAAAAAGCACAATAAAGAACAAATGTTGAGGCTAAATTCGTAAAACCCCAATAATGCCAAACCTAATGTTGCAAGCAGTTTACTTTGGTGCGGTAGGTATTAAAAACACACGATATGCCATTAGTACCATGTTGATAGCTGATTTGGTGGGCATTATTACATCTATCTTACTGTGCTATTTGTTTTTTGGTAATGCTTAATTTACCATTTAGGCACAGTAAACAAATAGCAGACAATTAAACAATGAACGTTTGAATAAATAACAAAGGCAAATAGAAAATCTATCTGCCTTTGTGCTTATGTGGTAATATAAAAACTACACCGATTTTCTTACATACTTGGTCAATATCACAATGGTATCGCCTTCTATTTTACCTTCAATTTGTTCAGCATTATCTGGTACCAATCTAATCTTTTTTACCGTAGTACCCTTTGGCGCAATAAAGTTGGCACCTTTTACATTTAGGTTTTGTGTCAATATTACCGTATCGCCTGTTTGTAGTACCACACCAAAGCTGTCTTTATGTACTACTACATTAGCAGCTAATTCTGCCTCTGCATTGGCCCATTCAATTACGGCTTCGTCAAGCGCAACAGAGGCTTTGGTTTCGGCAGCCCAATCTTCTGTAACATTACCTAGTATTTTGTAACTCAAAGCCTGTACAGCAGGCACTTCACTCCAAATACTGCCTTCTAGGCAGCGCCAATGGTTGGCATCGCTATAGTTATTGCTGCTTATTTGCCCAAAACAATTGGTACAAAGCACTACTTGGTTATCTACTGAATCATCTGTTTTTGGAGGTACTGCATAAGCCAGTAAATTGTTGTTACTACTGCATAGTTCGCAGATATTACCGCTACGGATTGCTAGGGTTGTAGGTATTGCCATGCGGCGAATGTAGGGTAAATGTAACGGTTTTTAAATTTTCACCACAGAGCAAAGAAGCAAGGAAACATTTAAAATGAGTAAATCATGAAACGATGTGGATGGTGTCTATTTTTTGCAAAGACGAGAAGTTGTTTAAAATTATTTTAACCGCAATGAACGCAAAGTTTTTCGCAAAGTATTCGCTAAGACCTTTGCAAACTCCGCGTTTTTTACTTCGTGTTACTTTGCGGTTAAGAAGGTGTTTTTATTTTTCAGAATATTAAACCTCAGGCAAGGTTAATAAATAGAATAACTTTCTTGCTTCTTTGCTCTGTGTTTTACTAACCTAAAATAATTGGTCTTAGTAAGTTTCTTCTTCAGTTGCTTCTTGCAGCATTTTCTTAAACTTACGAACACCAATAAACAACGCTGCAATACAAGCAAGCGATAGTGTAACACCCAAATAGCTACCGCAAATAATACCATCAATTAAACTGTAAATAGCACCTACTAAAATAGCTGCTAAACAAAGTGCCGAGATAATAATTAAACGTCTCATAAGGCAAAGTTTTTTGGTGATGAATGTGTGTAAGATGCAGGTGTGGAAATATTCCATAAGAATAGTAGGAAATAGTTTTTTACCTAAAAAATGGCAAAAATTATTAATGCTACAAAAAATGCCGCTTTTTACGCACAATTAATTGTTGACAACTTTGGCAATCGGCATCTTTATTCATCGTCAATAGTAGCATGGCTAACGAAGAAAAAATAACTAACAATATAAAAGTGCCAAATAAAGATTTGGAAGCATTAAAATTACACTTTCCACATTGTTTTGATAAGGATGGAAATTTTCAACTGGAGAGATTTAAAAATAACTTGTCTTAAAAGGAAATTAATTTTTCTACCGAGAGTTATGGGTTAGATTGGTTGGGCAAAAGTTACGCAAGAATTTTTGCAAGCGACCCCGTCACTACTTTGCTAAAAGCTGATGAAACGTACAACGCCTTACCCGAAAACGCTAACTCCGAAAACTTACTCATAAAAGGCGATAACCTAGAAGTGCTAAAACTATGCTACCACTCAAATACAAACTATTAAACAAAGCATATTTGATGATAATACCAAGCAACAAGCATTGTTAAGAGATTGGCTGCTTAATAAAAGGTAATTATTACTTACAATACAATAGCAAATCCGCCACTATCCATCCAATCTGTCTCATCCGTGTTCCTATCCTTCGCCAAACTTTTTTTTCATTTGCAATCGGTTTCAATGTAACATTGTGTTTTGTAATTAGCCACTTTTTCAAATCACAATTATGTTATTGCTTGGTATAGATTTAGGTACATCTTCTATTAAAGTTTCGGTTGTAGATGCTGCTACGCAAAAGACGATTGTTTCAGTTCAATATCCCGAAACAGAAACCCCCATTATTACATTGCAACCTGGCTGGGCCGAACAAGACCCAAATACTTGGTGGCAGCACGTACAGCAAGCCATTTTAAAAGCAAATGCTACTAATACTTACAATGCTAAAGATGTGGCAGCTATTGGCATAGCTTACCAAATGCATGGTTTGGTATGTGTAAATAAAGCACAAAATGTATTGCGCAACAGCATTATTTGGTGCGATAGTAGGTCTGTAACCTATGGTAACAAAGCGTTTGACAGTATTGGCCACAATGTTTGTTTATCTAAGTTATTAAATTCACCGGGTAATTTTACGGCTAGTAAACTGGCTTGGGTAAAAGACAATGAACCTGCTATTTATGCGCAAATTGACAAAGTAATGTTGCCTGGCGATTTTATAGCCATGAAATTAACAAACGAAATAACCACATCTGCTTCGGCTTTGTCGGAAGGCATTTTATGGGACTTTTCAACCAATACAATTTCTAAAGATGTATTGGATTATTATGGTTTTGATGCGTTGCTATTTCCTACTATTAAAGAAGTATTTACTAATCATGGTATGTTAAGTAGTACTGTGGCACAAAGCCTTGGCTTAAGCACTAACATACCTGTAACGTACAAAGCTGGTGATCAGCCAAATAATGCGCTATCGTTGAATGTTTTACAACCAGGCGAAGTAGCCGCAACTGCTGGTACATCGGGCGTAATATATGGTGTAGGCGATGGTTTGGGTTACGATAAACAATCGAGAGTTAATGGTTTTGCGCACGTAAACCATACCGCAGAAAATACAAGAATTGGTACTTTATTATGTATTAATGGTACTGGCATTGCCAATAGTTTTACTAAAAGAATGTTGGCTTCAGATAAAAGTTACAATGCCATTAATAACGAAGCCGCAACAATTGCAATTGGCAGCAATGGCTTGTGTATATTGCCTTTTGGCAATGGTGCAGAGCGTATTTTTAACAATACAATTGTAGGTGCACATTATCAAAACCTAGACTTTAATTTACATTCACAAGCCCATATTTTTCGTGCCGTTCAAGAAGGTATTGCCTGCTCGTTTAGGTATGGGTTAGATATTATGCGTAGCAATGGTATGCAGCCATCTGTAATTCGTGCTGGTAAGGCTAATTTGTTTTTAAGTGCAGTATTTGCAGAAGCATTTGTAAATGTAACCAATGTACCTGTAGAGTTGTACAACTGCAATGGTAGCGTAGGCGCAGCTTTAGGTGCAGGTATTGGTGCCAATATTTTCGCCTCAGAAAAGGAAGCTTTTGCTAATATGCAACCATTGCAATTGATAGAACCTACTGCTGTTGATGCTTACAATAATTTGTATAACAATTGGAAACTTTTATTAGACAAACAGGTTGGATAGTGTACAACGATGCAGCCAATACGCCTAAAGTTTGGCTGCACTGTTTCTTTAATTAAACACTGGCTCAACTTTGTAGCCTTGTTGTTTCAGTAAAAAAATAACGCCATTAACACCGCCTAAATGCGCTGCGCCTACGGCAAAAAATGTAGGTTTTGTTTTTGCTTCGGCAATAATTATTGGTACCCAATTTTTATTACGGTTTTGCAACATCATCGCATCGTATTTACCAAATTCGGGGTCTTTGGTAGTTAGTTCTTGCATGGCATTTACATCTTTAGACAGATATACTTTGCTTAATTCTAAAAACTGTAATCTGGCACTATCTAAGTTGTACAACAAGTTTTTTAGCATCTCGGCCTGTACTTTAAAAGGAATGGTATCAAATACACGCATTTGATATTCAATTGTTTCTAGTCCTTTTAAATCCATATTTTTTTCTTTAGCCATAGCTTGAAAATGCTTTTCAAAACCATCAGGATTACATTTTAAAATTGCAGGAAACACCGCACTCATTAGTAACATTGGTTTGGCTTTGCCCATTAAACTTAATGGCATACCTGCTGTATTTTTAAAAATGGTATTCATGCTGTCATAATCTGCTTTGCCTACTAGTTTTTCTAATGAGCAACTATCAGGCATCATCATGGTTTTCATGGCTTTAGCCATCATGTTAGCATCATTCAAATCTATTTCAAGGTATAGTTGCTTGCTTTTGTTGAATGTGGTTTTGATACTTGAATCTATCACAATTTGGTTAGGGCACATCACGTGTATGGTGCCATATAAATAAGACGGTTGTTTAATGCCTTTGCCCCAAATTTTCCATAACAAGGTTTTCTCTGTTGGTATTTGCGAATAGGAATGATTAGCAAAAAAGCAACTAATAATAAGGCTTAACAAGTATTTCATACTAATAAATTTATTGGTAAAATTCACGTTATTGTTTCAATATTCCATAAAATTAAAATGCCCCCAAAAAATGGGGGCAAATGCGATGTAACTGGTTAAATGCGTGTGTACATCATAGTAATTTTTTGGTCTTTCATTAAAGAATATAGACTATTTTAATTACATTTAATATTGCAACCATCAGGCAATGCTTTTCCGGTTGGTTCTACTGTGTATCCTGTAGACACGTTGGCCCATAAAAATTTTACTGTGTAATAATGGTTAATTACTAATTGATCACCTTTACAGCAAGAGTAGTCTTTCTCTTTTTTGTAATGTTTACCGAACATGTTTGTGAAAGGCGCAGTGATAGATGCTGTAACAACGATTGCAGTAACTACAACAACTGCGGAATTAAGCTTTAACTTTGAGAACATAGAACTCTGTTTTTGTTATTATTGGATTTGTAAATTAAATGCAAATACTTTTTTGGTATCAACGTAGTATTTTGTTTAATAGTTGTCTCTAAAATATTTTTTAAGCATTTTTTAAGATAAATTTGGCAATAATTATCAGTTTATTGCATTTTAGTTTTATATGCAGCTACAAAATAGCTTTTTAGAGAAACAATTCGTAATCTATCATTATCAATAAAGGCTTTTCTATATTCTTTAAAGTTGCCCTTCTTATCTGTAAAACCTATAATGCAACTTAAAGGCTCTTTACCACTTTGTAAAATCACCTTGGGCATAATGCCAAAATTGGGTATCCTTAAAGAGTCTGATACGGTAAGTTCTTTGTATTTTATACGCATATTGTATTTAAAGGTTTCTTTGGTTTCGTACACATCTACAGCAAATACCCACTTGTTAAATTCGTCTGGTACATTTTTACTAAAGCTTGCAACTGCATTTCGGTTGATAATCTTTCTAAAATTTGGTATTGTATCATTTGTAATATAAGTAGTGGTGTCACTTGCGTCAGACGATTGTAACGCATTGTTTTTGGTATAATTACACGATGTTACAACCATAATAAATATACTTAAAAGCCCTATTTTGATAGTCATATTTAATATTTTTGGCTAAAATTAAGGTGTATAGTTTAATGTGATAGTACTCGGCAAAAAAAATCCCATCCTTTTTAGATGAGATTTTTGTAAACTGTATAAACAATCACTATTTTTTTGCTGGCAAATACTGAATGTATTTTTTACTTTCTTCTGCTGAAAGCGTTTTACCATTAATAGAAATAATACCGTTGTTGATGTTTAATTTAATATCGTTGCCGGTAGCTAGGCCATCTTTTTTAAGTGCTTCAATCAAAGCATCAGGCGATTTAGCTTCGGCATTTACAGTAACAGTAGCAGTGCTATCAGTAACCGTTTCTTTATTTACAATGCTTACTTCTATTTTTTTAGTTATAGGCATACTTGCTTCGGTTTTGTGCATTTGTGCAAGGCTAGGCGCAATTACTAAAGATACAATAGACATCAATTTAATTAAGATATTCATTGATGGGCCAGATGTATCTTTAAATGGATCCCCAACAGTATCACCCGTTACAGATGCTTTGTGTGGTTCAGATTTTTTGTAATACATGGCACCATTTATCTCTACGCCTTTTTCAAAACTTTTCTTCGCATTATCCCAAGCACCACCAGCATTATTTTGAAAAATACCCATTAACACACCACTTACAGTAGCACCTGCTAAAAAGCCGCCTAAAGCTTCTGGACCAAGTATAAAACCAATTAATAATGGTGATATAATAGTGATAGCACCTGGTAACATCATTTTTTTCAAAGATGCTTCAGTAGAAATAGCTACGCATTTATCATATTCTGGTTTGCCTGTTCCTTCCATAATACCAGGTATGGTTTTAAATTGACGGCGCACTTCTTCTACCATTGCCATTGCTGCTTCACCTACCGCACGAATAGCTAAGGAAGAGAAAATAAATGGAATCATACCACCTACAAAAAGGGCAGCTAACACATCGGCTTTATAAATATCAATGTGTTGATTGCTAGGCATTGCCACACCTACAAATGCAGCAAATAAAGCTAAAGAAGTTAACGCAGCAGAAGCAATAGCAAAACCTTTACCACTAGCAGCAGTAGTATTGCCTACAGCATCTAATACGTCAGTTTTTTCACGAACATCTGGCGGCAGCTCACTCATTTCTGCAATACCACCTGCGTTATCTGCAATAGGGCCAAATGCATCGATAGCTAATTGCATACCTGTTGTTGCCATCATACCAGCAGCAGCAATAGCCACACCGTACAAACCTGCACAAGCAAATGACCCATAAATACCACCGGCTAAAACTAGTATTGGTAAAAAAGTACTTTCCATACCAATAGCTAAACCACCTATAATATTAGTAGCATGACCAGTAGCAGATTGACGAATGATACTTAACACAGGACGTTTGCCCATTGCTGTGTAATATTCAGTAATGATGCTCATTAATGCACCAACTACCAAGCCCACGGCAATTGCACCAATAACACCATTGCGTGTAAATTCAAGCCCACGCAACGTCATGTTTGCTGGTAAAATGTGGTGTACTATAAAGAAGCATGCAATTGCAGTTAAAATCATAGAACCCCAGTTGCCCATATTTAATGCCTTTTGTACTGCTTGTGTGCTAATGCCAGCCGATTCGCTGATGCGTACAAAAAAAGTTCCTACAATTGATAATAAAATACCTACGCCTGCAATTACCATTGGCAGTAAAATAGGCGATAAGCCACCAAATTGATCTACTAAACGAGCACCATCTGCACTTGTAACTTCTTGCCCAAGTACCATGGTTGCCAATACCGTAGCTACATAGCTACCAAATAAATCTGCACCCATACCGGCTACATCACCCACATTATCACCTACGTTATCGGCAATAGTTGCAGGGTTGCGTGGGTCATCTTCTGGTATACCTGCTTCTACTTTGCCTACTAAATCTGCACCTACATCGGCAGCTTTGGTATAAATACCGCCACCAACACGTGCAAATAAGGCAATAGATTCGGCACCCAATGAAAAGCCTGTTAATACTTCAATAGTACGCAACATACCTGCGGCATCACCTTCTGGTGAAAAGAAATGCTTTAATATTAAAAACAAACCACCAAGACCAAGCACCGCTAAACCAGATACACCTAAACCCATAACAGCACCGCCAGTAAATGATACGTTTAGAGCTTTTGATAAACTTGTTTTAGCTGCTTCAGCGGTACGTACATTGGCTTTGGTGGCTACTTTCATACCTATGTAGCCCGCAGTTGCGCTAAATACTGCACCAATAATAAAAGAAATAGCGATGCTCCAATGACTACCTTCGTTTTTAGTAGACATAAAACCCAATAATAATGCAACAATAACCACAAAATAGCCCAGAATTTTCCACTCTGCCTTCAAGAAAGCCATAGCACCTTCGGCAATGTAAGTGCTTATTTCTTTCATCCTGTCGTTACCAGCGGGTTGTTTAGAAACCCAACTAAATTTGAGTAAAGTGTACAAGAGACCAATAATGCCCATTGCTGGAACGGCATAAAAAAACAAATTGTTCATACGCAAATTTTCTTTTTTATAAATTTAGTTTTTATACGGGTTTCAAAAGTAGGGGAAAGAAGCTTTCTATACGCAATCGTTTACGAAAAAAGTTAAAATTATTGGAAAATAAAAAACTTACAGCCTTGTTAGTAATGGCAAAAATGATTTAGTTCTATTTTGTTGCAAATAGTTTGCTGCAATTTTAATTGCAACAGAAAAGCTGCAAACAGTTTGTTGCAGTTTGCATGAAAATTTAAAAAGTGCAACAATGGGTTGAAAAAATACAGCAAGACAACAAATGGGCGTACCACAAGATTTATTTGCAGCGTACCTTTTTGTAGACAGCGGCTTATATTAGATGTATGAAGCAAGAAAAAGAGATTTGCCGTTTGAAGATTCTATTAAGGAAAGTAACATCGTGATTATTTGGGCAAATGAACATGCTGCCACGCCTAATTATTTGGCAATAGAACAAGCCGAAAATGAAAAAGCCAATAAAGCCTTACAAAAGCAATATTAAATGTGTGAAATACACTTAACCAATCATCAACTAGAAATGGAAAAGTTACAAGAACAAGCTGTACAGGCACAAAAAACATGGCTAGTAGTGCATCATTTACTAAAAGATTTGCCTGAAAAATATACCAACCGCTTACCACTAAAATTAATGGAAATAAGGGCGAAAGAGCAATTGCAACGCAGTGACCCAAACGCCCAAAAATTATTGCAAGTGCGGATAAAATCTTTAGAATTTGAAATGGGGTTGATGAGGGAGATGTTGGGGTGAGCTTCAATTAATTATATCAAGTAGTTGCTTTTAAAATTATCGTATCAATCCATTTTTTGAATCTTGGACATTTTTCAAGAATCGGATTAATCCCATTTTCTAAAGCTAACAAAGGCCCGTGGAGAGTTTTTTTATATTTTCTATTGCCAATTAATGCTTTTAATCTAGCCGATGGGCAAGTTTCTGGCTTATCATTAATCAGTTCTGGATTAGGATAGTTATTAATGATATATTGAACTTTTGGTACAAGATGAGGGAAATAAATTTGAAATCCTTTAATGTCAGAAAATAATAGTGCCTCAAATTCATGTAACTGTATGTAAGGTATTAATCTTTCATTATTGAATATGTTATCAATCTCTTTTTCTAAAGTGCTTACACTTTCGGTTTTATCTTTCAGTAGTGTTGCTTCTGCATACCCTGGGAAATCTGCTCTTAATTCATAATAATCAATAAGTGATGTTACAATGGCAGTCGGGTCGGAAATGAGTAAATTATTTGCATTTTTTTGATACCTATTAAAATTAATATCGCCGCCATAAAAGCCTAGGCTAGTTTCTAGCCTTATAGGAACTGTATTAACAATTCCAAAATTTTTTAAATAGTGAGATAGAGAATTATTTACAAATTCCTCTTCAGTTGGTCCTTCAATCATTATGTAAACTGTTCTCATCGTGGTCGTCCTCCTATTACATTTTTCTCCCACAATTCACCAATTGAATAGTCTTTAAGCCAGTCAAGTAAGTTTTTTTCTGATTGTCTATTAAAAATAGTTTCATGATTTTCACCTCTTTGTACAACAATGATATCGTTGGCATTAAATTCATTTACTAAATTCACAGATTGTGTTGAGATAATAATTTGAGTGCTATCAGGTACACTTAGCATTAAACCAGCAAGTTTTGTAATTGCAAATGGATGTAACCCTAATTCAGGTTCGTCAATTATTATAGTTGCAGGCGGGTTTGGCTGTAGTAGTAAAGTTGCCAAGCAAATCATACGAAGTGTTCCATCGGACAAATTGTGTGCAGTAAAAAGCTGTTCAAACCCTTTTTCTCGCCACCTTAAAAATATTTGTTGAGGATTAATTTCGTCTGGTTGTAAATAAAAAGCATCAAAAAAAGGTGCTATTGATTGCACAATCCGTTCAATCATTCTAAAATTTGAAGGGCTACTTTCCTGAAGGCGGTATAAAAATGCAGCAAGATTTCCTCCATCTTCTTGTAAAGACGCATAATCTTGCGTGTTACATGGTTGCTTTATCCTTGAATTGAAACTAGTATCATGGAAATGAAAAATTTTCAAATTTTTAAATTCTTTTCGAAGATGATTATTTCTCCATCCATTATCACTTTTTAAATAGCTTTCTATACTTCCCGAACTTTTACTTATGCTGACTCTGTTTAAATGAGGGTGTCTGTAATGGCTATATTCATCTGAAAATATTAGGTTGCCAGTTTGTTCTGGAACCAAATGAAATTCATACCCATTGTGCCAATCATTATCGAATGTTATGTTTCCTTTTAAAAATGAAGAGTGTTTTCTACCAAAGAATAAAAAATTATCAGCTCTACCGTTTTGAGCCATATATAATTGTAATTCTTGCTCATAAAGCTTATTTAAAAACTTAAAAAAACTAATAAAATTACTTTTACCTACACCATTTGCACCAATCAAAACATTGAATTGTTTGAAATTGACAATCCCAGAATCTTTAATGGATTTAAAGTTTTGTATTTGAATAGATTGTATGCCCATTATCCCCTTAGTTTCCTTTATTACAGTATGTACTAAACGCTATTAAAATTTCAAGTCAAATATAACAATCATTGGATTGTAGCATTTGAAAATAATCGTAGAAAGAAAATTGTTGTATTCATCTAGCTAATGAAACGATTATTCTAAAGGCTAGGATTTAAAGCTTTTTTGTTGCAAAATTTCTGTTCCAAATTTTTCTGCACCAAAAAAAATGCAACAGTTTTTTGCACTTTTTAAAATATTTTTTGCTTTGCAACCAATAATTATTCTATCGTCTTAGTGGTATCTGCAACACCTGTAAATACAGACGACATTTTGCTTGCAGTGTAAATATTTCTATTGAATTTATTGCCTAAAATAATAATGGTAGCTGTGTCTTTAATTAAGCGTTGAAACACAGCATTATTGCCATGCCACCAACCGTTGTGGTACACAATAGTTTGATTAGGTTTGGTGATTAAGCGCCAGCCTAAGCCATAATTGTGTTCGCCTTTTTTCTCATTGCTGTAACCGGCAAAAGCCATTTCTAAAGTTTTTGGGCTTACAAATTTGCCTGCATACAAGGCTTTATCCCATTGCAACAAATCTCTTACGGTGCTGTACACATTTTTATCTCCATAAACACAGTCTAGTTTGTCAAATTTAAAAGCTGCCCAGTTGGGTTGGTACGATGGGTGATAATTAGCCGTATCTTTTTTACTAAATACAAAACTACTTTTCATGCCTAGTGGTACAAATACACTATCCATCATATAGCGAGGAAAATCTTGGGCTGTTACTTTTTCTATTATTAAAGCCAATAAAGCATAGTTGGTATTACAGTAGCGAAAAAAACTGTTAGAATTGCCTTCAAGTGCAATTTTATGGTCTATCATGTATTGCAACACATCGTTATTGCTAGCGATGCCTTTAAAAGCTGCTTTCTTGTTAGAAATTACACGTCTTACGGTAATTGTTTTACCCTTTTTGTTCTTTTTTCTAATGGTTTGTATGGTGCTACCGCCATCCATAAAATGCACATAATTGGCCAAGGCGCTTCTGTGGGTTAATAAGTTTTTAATGGTAATATTAGCATAAGGAAAAGTTGGCAAATATTGTTTTACGTTGTCTTCAATGTTCAATTTACCTTGTTCCATTAGGTGCAATATTACCATAGCGGTAAAGGTTTTAGAAGTAGAAGCTATGTGAAAAGGCGTTAAAGCGGTAATGCTATCTTTTGTTTTATAGTTGTACAAACCATGGTAATCTTCAAATACAATTTCGCCATTTTTAGCTGCTATAATTGCGCCATTAAACCCTTTTTGTAATAGCATCGATTGGTACAACGGTGCTATTAGCGCTGCGTAATATTCTTTTTCTTTAGGTGTTATTGGTGCAAGGCTTACTGCTTTTGCTATTGTTTTGGTGGTATGATTAGTAGGGGTGTTGCTACAAGCTAAAACTAAAAAAGAGAGAACGGGAATTATTTTAAATTTCTGCATCGGACACTATTTTTTCACTTGCGGCAAATATAGGGGTTGCTATTTGCGCATTTCAATTTTGAAGTTTAGAATTTTGATAAGTGATTTGCTGATATTGCTTTTACAACAATAAATTTAAAAATTACGGCGATAATTATAGAATATTTAAAAAACAGTGTTCATTTCTTTAAGAATTTGTAATTATTTTCAAATTGGCTAAATGATTTCTAATTTATTTATTTTTGCGCCATGAGTAAGCAAGAATTGACCAGCTATCCAAAAGAAAAAATTAAGATACTATTCTTAGAAAACATTAGCGATAAAGCGGTTCAAAAATTTAAAGAAAATGGCTACACCAATGTAACCAAACTTGGTGGCGCATTAAGTGAAGAAGCGTTGATAAAAGCAGTAAAAGATGTGCATTTAATAGGTATTCGTTCCAAAACACAAATCACCAAAAAGGTTTTAGATAACGCACCCAAATTGCAAGCCATTGGTTGCTTTTGCATAGGTACCAATCAAGTAAATTTAAAAGAAGCTACTAAGCAAGGTATTACCGTATTTAATGCACCTTATAGCAATACACGTAGCGTGGCCGAATTGGTAATTGGCCTAAGCATTATGCTTATTCGTAGAATACCAGATAAAAATTCGGCAGCACACAAAGGCATTTGGAACAAAGAAGCCAAAGGCAGTTTTGAAATGCGTGGCAAAACGCTTGGTATTATTGGCTATGGTAGCATTGGTTCGCAGTTAAGTATTATGGCCGAAAGCCTTGGTATGAAAGTGCGTTTTTACGATACAGAAAACAAATTGCCACTTGGTAATGCAGTAGCTTGTAAAACCTTAAAAGAATTAGTAAGTACCACTGATATTATTTCGTTACACGTACCCGAAACAGCGCAAACAAAAAATTTAATTAACAAAACCAACCTGAAGCACTTTAAGCAAGGTGCTATTTTAATTAACTATGCCCGTGGCGAAGTTGTTGATTTAGATGCCTTGGCAAAATGCTTAAAAGATGGTCAGTTAAGTGGCGCAGCTATTGATGTTTTCCCTTGGGAGCCCGAAAAAAATGGCGATACATTTAATACGCCATTGCAAGGTTTAAGCAACGTAATTTTAACGCCTCACATTGGTGGTAGCACCGAAGAAGCACAAGAAAATATTGGTGACGATGTGAGCAATAAATTGTTCCAATATCTCGAAAAAGGTATTACCAATGGCTCTGTAACCCTACCTGCTATTGGCTTGCCACCGGTTGAGGGTGCACATCGTATTTTGCATATTCACAACAACGTGCCAGGTGTTTTAAGTGCTATTAATACCGAGTTAAGTAAGCACCACATTAACATTGTGGGCCAATATTTAAAAACCAACGACGATATTGGTTATGTGGTGTTAGACGTAGATAAAAAGCTATCAAAACAAGCCGCAGAACTATTGCGCAACGTAAAAGAAACCATTAAAGTGCGTATGTTGTACTAGCAATTGTTTGAACCTAAATTTTGTAAGATTTTTAGGATTAGCATTTTGCTTAGTAGCTTTTTTGGTAACGAGTAGTAGTGCTATGAAGCTTCGGTTGTGTTGCACACTTACACATACTTATCGCTTTGCAGCTTTTATTGTAGCGTATGATGTTTCACACTAAGCAATAAAAAAGGCTAAAGAACCAATAAATGTTTAGGATAACGAGGCAATACATTTGAACGATTTGTGTAAAAATGATTTTCTCCATGATATTTATAAAGCATTAAATGAAGATTCATTTGTTTAGTCTTTTCATTTTTAGAAATTTGGTTAAAAATAAAATCTACAAAATCAAATGACTCCTAGCAAATCTAGGTACCAGCCATGGTGTACAAAAAGTATATTGCAGCAGTAAAGTGATTGTAAGTTTGGTTGTGAAACCACAATTATAAAAATTATAGGATTATGAATGAAGGTATTGAGCAATTGAAAGAAGCTTTATCGTTTTCGCCAGATAATATTCCATTGCGGTTGCACTTAGCCGAATTAATGGTAAAAGGCTATATGTTAGACGATGCTGCCGAACAATATCAAGAGGTATTGAACAAAAATTATGGTAATGCAAAAGCCCGAAAAGGCTTGGCCACAGTGTATTTTAAACAGAAAAAATACAGTGCCGCAATTTTAGTGTACGAGGCATTAATGGCAGATAATTCGCTTAACTGGGAAGAAATGGTGCCTTTTGTAAAATGCTTAATTAAAGAACATTCTAACCAAGAAGCGGTAGAAGTGTACAAGAAAATTTTACAACAAAATTCTGGCTTTAAAGATGATGAAATAGATGCAGCCTTGCGTATGCCAAACATGGGCAATTTAATGAGCAATGATGAGGACGATTTGAGCGATTTTTTTGGCGAAGAAGGCTTTGAAGACGGTAACGATGCCCCACAATTTTTTATGGAAAAGCCCGACCTAAAGTTTGAAGATGTAGGCGGTATGAACAAAGTGAAGCAAGAGATTGCTATGAAAATTATTGAGCCACTTAAAAACCCCGAGTTGTACAAAGCTTTTGGTAAAAAAACTGGCGGCGGAATTTTATTGTACGGCCCGCCAGGTTGTGGCAAAACTTATTTAGCCAAAGCTACCGCAGGTGAAATAGACGCTAAGTTCATCAATATTGGTTTGCACGATATTTTAGACATGTGGATGGGTAACAGTGAAAAAAACTTGCACGAAGTATTTATGCAGGCAAGAGAAAATACACCTTGTGTTCTATTTTTTGATGAGGTTGATGCCATTGGTGCCAGCAGAAGCGATATGAAAGGTAGCAGTATGCGGCATGTAATTAACCAGTTTTTGGCAGAAATGGATGGGGTAGAAAATAGCAATGAAGGCGTATTGATTTTAGCAGCCACCAATGCACCGTGGAGCGTTGATGCGGCTTTTAGAAGACCAGGTAGATTTGATAGAGTAGTATTTGTAGCACCACCAGATGTAGAAGGTAGAGCGCAAATTTTAGAGCAACATGTAAAGCACAAACCAGTTGAAACAATTGATATTACTGGCATTGCTAAAATAACAGAAGGCTATTCGGGTGCCGATTTAAAAGCAGTGGTAGACATAGCAACTGAGTATAAATTAGAAGAATCGCTTGCAAAAGGCAGCATAGAGAAAATTACAACCAAAGATTTACTAAAGGCTGTGAAGCAACATAAAGCTACTACAAGCGAATGGTTTAGCTCGGCAAAAAACTATGCTTTGTATGCCAATGAATCGGGCTTGTACAACGATATTTTAGATTACATGAAACTGAAAAAATAATTACACGAATTTATAAGGAATTACACGAATTGAAAGGAATTACACGAATTACACGAATTAAAAGGAATTACACGAATTAAAAGGAATTACACTAATTGAAAAGCAATTACACGAATTACACGAATTGAAAGGAATTACACGAATTGAAAGGAATTACACGAATTGAAAAGCAATTACACTAATTACACGAATTTTTGTAAGTAACAAACGACTGTTGGCTTATTCACTTTTCACTATTCACTATTCACTTTTCACTATTCACTTTTCACGTTTCACTTTTCACGTTTCACTTTTCACGTTTCACTTTTCACGTTTCACTTTTCACG
>JASGCX010000044.1:10522-10591 GCA_030053925.1 Flavobacterium sp. | reverse complement strand
TTTCACTATTCACGTTTCACGTTTCACTTTTCACGTTTCACTTTTCACGTTTCACTATTCACGTTTCAC
>JASGCX010000044.1:7451-10422 GCA_030053925.1 Flavobacterium sp. | reverse complement strand
GTTTCACTTTTCACGTTTCACTATTCACCATTCACTATTCACTTTTCACAACAATGCTAAACAGGGATAATTTTTTACAGCGAGCAGAACTTTTGCGGATGCAAAAGCGCTACAAAGAAGCCGAGCAACAGATAGGTGTGATTTTACAAAACAATCCCCAAGATGTGGAAGCTTTGGTGATTTTAGGGCATTGTAAACTAGATACCAAACAAACCGATGAAGCCATTACCATACTAAAGCAAACGTTACAGTTTGAAGCGCATAACGACTATGTGTTTTACCTACTTGCATTTGCGAATTACCAAAAAGATGATAGCAAAAAAGCTTTGGAATTTTTAGATAAAGCATTGTCTATTTTTCCTTATAATGCGGGATATTTTGCCTTGCAAGCCCATATTTTACTAGAACAAAAATCGTACGAGCAGGCTTTAAATGCTGCTAATAATGGGCTTGCCGTAGATGCTGAAAATGTGGGTTGCTTAAATGCACGTTCTACCGCCTTATTTAGATTGAACAGAAAAGAAGAAGCCTATGAAACCATTAATGAAGCACTTGAACTTGACCCCGAAGATTATAGCACGCATGCTAATTATGGCTGGCATTATTTAGAAAAAGGTAAGTATAAAGAAGCTACCAATCATTTTAGAGAAGCCCTACGTTTAAACCCTAATTATGCCTACGCCAAGCAAGGGTATAAAGCGGCATTAAAATCTAGAATGCCATTTTACCGTTGGATGTTGCAATATTCACTTTGGATAATTAGGCAGCAACGTGGTGTACGAATTGGTTTGCCTTTAGGTTTATGGTTATTGGTTAACTTACTTAACAATGTAAAAACCAACGTCTTTTTAACACAGCTTGCTACAGTTTTATTGATTTTTTATGTGCTGTTTTTTGTAATGACTTGGTTGAGCAGTGCGTTTGCCAATTTGTATTTGCTATTTACAAAACATGGTAAATATGTGCTTGATGGTAATGAACGTTATAGTGCTATTGGTGTAGGTATTACCACGGCTATTGCATTGGCATTAGTAGTTCCAGGGTTTATGGTAAATGATGGATTTTTTATTCTTGCGGCACTTGTGGCTTCATTTGCTTTGCCTATAAATGAACTTGAATTTCCGATTAGATTGTTTAAAGGCAGTGGCAGATTGATAACAGCACACCTTATGCTGTTACTTGGTTTGGCTGCATTAATTACCGTGTTTTTTAGCTCGCAAGTGGGTACATTTTTTGGTATTATTTACTTTATTTTCTTGGTTGGGTTTACTTGGTCAAGCGGTGCTAGAATTCTTAAATAGTGTTTGGTTGTAAGGAAACACAGAGCAAGAAAGCAACAGCGTTAGTTGGTTATTATCTTCCCCATTTCTTTTAAATGTTTTAGCAAGAAAATGTTTGAAGATAATGCACCACAGAGCAAATAAGCACAGGGTAATATTCTTCTTTGCTTCATTGCTTCTTTGCCCTGTGGTTACTTCAAATCTTCTTCACTTTCAATTTTAAAATTTGCTTGGCAGCACTTTTAAAAGCAGGTGTTTCGTTGTTTATTCTGTCTTCAATAATCAGTTGTAATTCAGGTAAAATTTCAGGATAAAATTTACTAAGCTTACGCAGCATGTGTAGCGAAAAGGCTTTTACTGCGGTAGCCGTTTTGGGTTCTTCAATAAACGCAAAACAAATAGTCATCAAGTTGCCATGATGTTGTTTTGGTATGTTGGTATCGTTTAAAATTTTAAGTGCATTGCGTTGTACAGAAGCATTGGCGTTGGGCATTTGTAATCTTTCTACCAACAGGTCAATGTATGGTTCAAGCATTTGAGGGTACTTTTTTGCAGCCCAATTTACACACCAAGAAGCCCGTTGCGATAGTCGATAATCATTGCTTGCAAAACAAGCCATCAGTTCTTTAAATCTTGCTTTAGAACTAGCAGCATAAGTGGCTATAGCAATAGCATGATTGGTAGAATATTTCTCTAAAATTGCTTCAGCAATGTTCATTGCAATAAACGTTTGATGGTCTGTAATTCAGTAATATCAACGCTTGTTTCGTTGTTATCATCTTGCATTGCTTCATTCACATAATCCATAGCTGTAGGCGTTATTTTTTTGCAGCTTGCATGGTATTCTTTGGCGTTAGTGGTACTAATTAAATGTTGAACATTACTGCTTTTTACACCACCACCTGGCATAATGATGATGCGGTCTTTTGCTAGTGCAACCAATTCTTGCAGCAAGTTTTTACCAGCTACAACCTCAGCTTTTTGTCCGCTTGTAAGTATGCAATTACAGCCACAACTAATAATATCTTCAAGGCCTTTGTAAGGGTTAATGCATCTATCAAAAGCCCTATGAAAGGTTACTTGCATAGGGTAGGCGAGTTGTACCAAGGCTTTGGTTCTTGCTACATCAATATTGCCATCGGGTAATAATACGCCCAATACCACACCATTAAAACCTAGTTCTTTGCACAGAAAAATATCTTGTTGCATGGCTGCAAATTCAATAGCTGTGTACACAAAATCGCCACCAGTAGGTATAATTAATACATTCACAGGAATGTTGACTTTTTCACGCACCATTTTCAGTACGCCATAGCTTGGTGTAGTGCCGCCATTCGCATAATTTTCGCAGAGTTCTAATCTATCTGCACCATTATTAGCCGCAATTATGGCTGAATTAATATTAAAAACGGGTACTTCTAGCAGCATGGGGAATTTTTAGTTTGGAGTTTTTAGTTTGGAGTTTGTGGTTTTTAGTTTGGAGTTTTTAGTTTTTAGTTTGGAGTTTGTGGTTTTTAGTTTGGAGTTTGTGGTTTTTAGTTTGGAGTTTGTGGTTTTTAGTTTGGAGTTTGTGGTTTTTAGTTTGGAGTTTGTGGTTTTTAGTTTGGAGTTTGTGGTTTTTAGTTTGGAGTTTGTGGTTTTTAGTTTGGAGTTTGTGGTTTTTAGTTTGGAGTTTGTGGTTTTTAGTTTGG
>JASGCX010000044.1:0-7351 GCA_030053925.1 Flavobacterium sp. | reverse complement strand
TAGTTTGGAGTTTGTGGTTTTTAGTTTGGAGTTTGTGGTTTTTAGTTTGGAGTTTTTAGTTTTTAGTTTGGAGTTTGTGGTTTTTAGTTTGGAGTTTGTGGTTTTTAGTTTGGAGTTTGTGGTTTGGAGTTTGTGGTTTGTGGTTTGGAGTTTGCGGTTTGTGGTTTGGAGTTTGTGGTTTTTAGTTTGGAGTTTGTGGTTTGGAGTTGTTAGTTTTTAGTTGTTAGTTTTTAGTTTTTAGTTTTTAGTTTGGAGTTTGTGATTGCTTATTAGTCAAAACTACTGCGGTCTAATTCCAAATTCTAAATTCCAAACTCCAAATTCCAAACTCCAAATTCCAAACTCCAAACTCCAAATTCCAAATTCCAAACTCCAAATTTCAAATTCTAAACTCCAAATTCCAAACTCCAAATTCCAAACTCCAAATTCCAAACCCCAAATTCCAAATTTCAAACTCCAAACCCCAAACTCCAAATTCCAAACTCCAAACTCCAAATTCCAAACTCCAAACTCCAAATTTCAAATTCCAAACTCCAAACTAAAGCATATACTTACCATCAACTAAAATATTCTTGTCATCAGCATAACACACCGCATAGTTAAAGCCTTTTTGTATGCAGTAACCGCCGTATTCGCCTTTTTTATTAATGGCTATAAAACCTACCTGAATAGCTTGCGCTTTAGTGCCTTTTATTTTTATGATGCGTTCAACAGCTTTTTTGCAAGCTGCTTCTGGATGCAAACCTTGGCGCATAAACTCAACCACCGAGTGTGCACCGCAAATGCGTATTACATCTTCACCTTGGCCAGTGGCTGTGGCTGCGCCTACTTCATTATCTACAAATAAACCCGCACCAATTATTGGCGAATCGCCTAATCTGCCACGCATTTTAAAACCCTGACCACTAGTGGTACAGCTACCACTCAAGTTGCCGTTTGCATCCATGGCTACCATGCCTATTGTGTCGTGGTTCCATTCACCAGTATCTAGTTTTTCTGGGGCAAAAGGGCCGTGGCCCAATTGTGTTCGTTCAATATTAATGATGGGTTTGTATTCGCTCTTTTTTAGCCAGTTATCGTAGCTTTTTTGGGCATCTTTACTCAGTTTGCCATCTTCTAGTGCAAAGCCTTCTGCAACGGCAAATTGTTGTGCACCGCTGCCTACTAGCATTACGTGAGGTGTTTTTTCCATTACCCTTCTTGCTACAGATATTGGGTGTTTAATGCGCTCTAAAAATGCCACGCTGCCGCAGTTAAATGCTTCATCCATAATACACGCATCTAGGGTTACAAAGCCATCTCTATCGGGATTAGCCCCTAAGCCTACGCAGCAGTTTTGCGATGCTTCTGTTACCATCACACCTTGTTCTACTGCATCTAAAGCTCTGCCACCACTGCGTAATACTTGCCATGCGGCTTTGTTGGCTTCTAAACCAGCATCCCAGGTAGAAATTACTATGGGTTTGGTGACGGCTTTTTTACCCCTAAAAGATGATAAACCAACGGCTGATAAACCTAATGTACCTAACTGTAAAAATGTTCTTCTCTGCATTGTTTACTTATTCGTTAATAGCTAATTTTTTAATTAAATCGTCGCTTACAGCATCACCATACATACCGTAGGCATTTACCAAAATACCTTTTATACTACCATCTTTGGCGGCAATTACATATACCACAGATGAGTCGTCTGGATCGTTTTTACCTTCAAAGCGATAATGCGCCACAATTTCAAATTCACTTGGGTTTAAGCAAGCACCTGTAGCCTTGCATTGTACCTTATCAAAAGCAATATTAAAATCGGTGGTAAATCCTTTTTGCTTTAAGTTGTTTAAAGCTTCTACTAATGTATCGTAATTGGTCATAAAATATTTTCTGAAAGGTAGAGATTATTTTAGGTAATCAAATAAAGGCTACAAATTGTAAAAAGAAATTTTAAAAATAGCTTAGTACACTTGGTCTTCTTGGTGTACTTTGCAATAAACAATCGCAAACGTTATCATAAATAAATTGAGCGTATTATTAACATCCCTCAAAATCATTCTGTTATCTTTAGTTCCAAACTCAACGATTGAATTATGACAATTAATAGAAACATTTTAACCCTCGACGAATTTACCATCAAACAATTACGAGGTTTTCCTGCTGCTACTGGCGAATTGAGTAGTTTGTTTAGAGATTTAGGACTTGCTGCCAAACGTGTAAACGTAGAAGTAAATAAAGCTGGCTTGGTAGATATACTAGGCGATGCAGGTAGTGTAAATGTGCAAGGTGAAGATGTAAAGAAACTAGACATTTATGCCAACAACCAATTTATGGGTGTACTAAAGCATGGTATTAGCTGCGCTGGTATTGGTAGTGAAGAATTGGACGATTTTGTAGTGTTTGACGATGAAGTGAGTAACAATAGTAAGTACGTGGTGCAGTTTGACCCTTTAGATGGTAGTGGCAATATTGATGTAAACATTTCTATTGGTACTATTTTCAGTGTCTATCGCCGTGTGAGTGAGGTAGGCAAGCCTTGTACTAAAGAAGATTTTTTGCAAGCAGGTAACCGTCAGGTGGCGGCTGGTTACATGATTTATGGCTCGTCTACCATGTTTGTATATGCCACTAAATTGGGTGTAAATGGTTTTACACTCGACCCTGCTATTGGCGAGTTTTGTTTAAGCCATCCTAACATCAAATGCCCACCAAGTGGTAATGTCTATTCTGTTAATCACGGTCATTTCTTTAGGTATTCCGAAGGTGTGCGTAACTACATTAATGCTTGTCAGAAAAAAAATAAAAGCAATGGTGGCCCTTACACACAGCGCTACATTGGTAGTATGGTGGCCGATGTGCACCGTAACTTAATGAAGGGAGGCATCTTTATGTATCCTGGTACTATTGATAAGCCTTTGGGTAAATTGCGTTTACTGTACGAGTGTAATCCATTTGCCTACATTATAGAAATGGCAGGCGGTAGAGCCACCAATGGAAAGCAACGCATCATGGATATTCAGCCAACATCTTTACACCAACGCACGCCTTTTTTTATAGGTAGTATAGATATGATGAACGAACTAGATACCTACATTGAAAGCGAAAAATAAAATTCCCCCTTTTTTATAAATACCGAGCCATCATTCTTAATTATAAAATGAAGTTTTACGGCTTTTTTTGTGTTACTTACCTTGCTATAATTTTGTATTATGAAATCAATTTTTTTATTTACCATCAGCGTATGTACAGCAGTAGCTGCTTTTGCACAGCAACCTTATAACCCTAACAAAATGGTATTTGCGCCTACCAATAAGCCCAATACCATTATTTACAACGATACTATTTACAAAGGCAGCTCGCAGTTTAAAAACTTGTTTTTACGCACAGGCAATGTAGAACTTGCCATGCTATACCGTGAACACCAAACTAATAAAATTACTGGCAATATTGTTACTACCATAGGCACTGTTGCTACTATTGTAGGTGTATCTGAAGCTACAAAAAGCGGCGGTAACAACACCGTAGGCTGGCTAGTTACAGGAGGTGGCTTAGTGGCTACTATTACAGGCGGCTATTTAATATTGGTAGGGCAGCGGCGCCTTGTAGCTGCTACAGAATTATTTAACAAGCACTATGCTACCAAAGCCACTGTTGGTGCAGGTTTTACCAATAATGGCATAGGTGTAGTGGTAAAATTTTAAGAAAGAAGATAGGCACACAGATGACACTGATTTTTTAGAGGCACACAAATTTTTCTGTTGCTTAAATGTGGTAAAATTTTAAGAAAGAAGATAGGCACACAGATGGCACAGATTTTTTAGATGCACACAAATTTTTCTGTTGCTTAAATGTGGTGAAATTTTAAGAAAGAAGATAGGCACACAGGTGACACAGATTTTCTGTTGCTAAATACATCCATTTTTAGCTGTTATAATCAGCGGTATCTGTGTTGCTATCACAAAATAATTGTTATGCAAAAAGTCATCATTAGTGTACAAGATTTACGCAAAGCCTATGGCGAGTTTGTAGCTGTAAAGGGCATTAGCTTTAACGTGTATGAAGGCGAAATATTTGGATTACTTGGGCCCAATGGTGCTGGTAAATCTACCACGCTAGAAATTATAGAAACCTTACGCCAAAAAACAAGCGGTACTATTGAAGTAGATGGGCTTAACATTGATAAACAACCCAACGAGATTAAGAAAATAATAGGGGTTCAATTGCAGGCTAGTGGCTTTTACCCAGGTTTAAACTTGGTAGAATTGATTAACCTTTTTGCTGGCTTATATAACCAAACAGTAAACCCACTCGAATTTTTAGATAAGGTAAATTTGCGAGACAAAGCCAAAGCCAAGTACAAAGAGTTAAGTGGTGGGCAAAAGCAACGTTTTTCTATTGCTACTACCTTAATCAATCAGCCCAAGATTATATTTTTAGATGAACCTACCACAGGGCTCGACCCTCAAGCTAGGCGCAACCTTTGGGACTTAATTTTAGACATTCGTAAGCAAGGCACTACCGTAATTATTACTACGCATTATATGGATGAAGCCGAAGTGCTGTGCGATAGAGTAGCCATCATAGATAGTGGAAACATTATTGCTATTAACACGCCTAATCAACTGATAGATAACCTTGTGGCCACTGGTTTTGAGCGACCAACTCAAGTTAAAAAAGCTAATTTGGAAGATGTGTTTATTAACTTAACCGGGGTGAATTTGAGGGAAGAATAATTTGTGAGGCAAGAAGGATAGGAACACCCATCACCCATGAACCCATGAACCCATGACCCATGACCCATGACCCATGACCCATCACCCATGAACCCATGACCCATGAACCATCACCCATGAACCCATCACCCATCACCCATGACCCATGAACCATCACCAATGACCCATGAACCATCACCCATAAAACTGTTTACTTGCAGCAAAATTGAGAAAGTGTAATCCAATAGCCACCCTTATTGTGAAATTTATCTTGCACAACAGTAATTTCAAAAGGCGAATTGAGAAGTGTTGAAAATTATGTAACTGTATAATTTGGGGATATGTATGGGGGAGCTTATTTTTGTGTTAGCTGGCATTTTTGGGGACAGTGCGAACTTCAAAAATTTGGGCATTACCGAACTGACAAAAAATAAAAATGTATCTATTCATTGACACCGAGACAACAGGACTTCCGAAAAGTTGGAAAGCACCCGTTGGACAGCTTGACAACTGGCCACGAATTGTAGAACTCGGTTGGATTTTAGCGGATAAAAACGGAAATGAGCTAGAAGCAAAAACTGTAATACTAAAACCTGACGGTTTTAGTATTCCCGCTGATGCCACAGCCATTCACGGTATTACAACAGAGCAAGCTAATGTAGAAGGTGTGGACAGAGTTGAAGTCTTCAAGCAGCTTGCGACACTTTTAAGTCAAGCACAAGTTTTAGTTGCTCACAACGTTGAATTTGACAGAAAGGTTATTCATTCAGAGTTTATGCGTTACAGCGTTAAGTCAACCATTCACAAGATTGACAATCTTTGTACTAAAGAACTTACAACTGACTACTGCAAACTTTCAGGTCGATATGGTTTTAAGTGGCCAACTCTTGGAGAACTTTACGAAAAGATTTACGGAATAGAACTTTTGGAAAGCCATTCTGCCCTTGGTGATGTGAAGGCGTGCAAGGACTGTTTCTTTGAGTTAGTTGACAGAGGAGTGATAAAGCAATTCGGGACAAAAGTTCTTATGGACACCTTGACCGACTTAGACGATGATGATTTAATTGAAGTTGACGACATAGAAGATGAAATAAACTACAACGGAGATTTTCAATACTTCACTCGTGTTAAACACCTTGGACTAAAAGAACACAAGTTTCTAAAAGCATCTGACGAATGGGTGCTTGAAGAAAAAATTGAAAGACAAAGGGAACGCTTTGAAGCAAAATGGGAAAAAGCAAAACTCAAATTGCAAGGCGACTTTTACAAACAATCAAACATACTTGAAGCCGAAGAACGAACTAATGAAGCATTGGAACTTCTCAAGGAAGTAGAAACAATTTTAGAGCAGACCATTTCAGTTAATGATGCTGTAAACTGGAATGAACTTAAAAACAACAGACCTTTTAAAGAGCAGTCGCCAGAGAAATCACTTCAGAGCAACTTAGACAGCGTAACAAAACCTATACAACCGACTGAAAAGAAAGTGCCTCGTATGCCTGAAAGCACCGACAAACAGTTTCAGCCGAACTACAACTTTTTTGAAAATTACATTTTCAAATCGCTAAAAGAGAAAAAGACAGAACGTTTTCGCCAACAATATTTGCAAGTATTAGACAGTTGGAAAAACGAAAAGGCACACACAGAAAAGCAAAACGAAAACAACAAAACAAAATACAATAAAGAACTTGACAGCTACAACAAAACATTAGCCGAAATAAAAGCAAAGAACATTCAAGACATCAAAGAATGGGAACAGCGTAAAGAAAAATACTACCAAGACCAAAAAGAGTTCAACACTAAAGTTGACCGATTGAAAGAAAACTATTTTGCAAAAGACCCTTCTTCAATTACGGAGAATTGTGAATTGGTTTTAAACAACTCAAAATATCCAGACTATTTTCCGAAGACATTTGAATTGCACTTCATCAAAGAAAAGGAGTTGCTTGTGGTGGACTACTGTTTGCCGACAATTGACAGCTTCCCAAGAGTTAAGCAAGTTAAGTTTGTAAAAGCATCTTCCGACTTTAAAGAAACTCAAATCTCACAGACACAACTTAACTCAACTTACAGCGATGCTATTTTTCAAATTGCTATCAGGACAGTTCACGAACTTTATGAAGCAGACGTTGTAAATGCAATCAAACAAATTTGCTTCAACGGATTTTTAGAACCAGACGCAAAGCAGTTTATCATTTCGTATCAGGCGGACAAAGACACATTTTTAAAACTACAACTTAGTGGACTTGACTGCAAAGAGGCAGTTAAACAGTTCAAAGGGACATTCACAGGTAAATGGACAGAGGTTAAGTCCATTCTACAACTTGCCGACTTTATACGAAAGGACAGTGCAACGGAGCGAAAATAAAACGGCAGGTAACATGGGGTTTTGTGCAAGTTGGGCAGATGGAATAAACCTCAACATTTGTGCTACTATTTAGCTTCAGTTCCTGCTGGACGTTATAAATTTAGCGAATGAACAAAACATCAACAATATTCCAATCATTAACAGCAGTTATGGGCTTACGGAACCTTCGGAATTCCCCAACAACGCCAATTCCTACCGTTGCACGCCATTTTTTGAGACCCCGTTAATCAAAAAGTTTGTATTACATTAGAAAGAATTTTGTAAATTTGTTTTATGAAATTTGTTG
>JASGCX010000043.1 GCA_030053925.1 Flavobacterium sp. | reverse complement strand
GTTTGATGTATATAATTACTTTAGGTTTAAGTGTTAATATAAATTAATCTCGTTTATTTATAAATAACCATTTGGTTTTCAATGTATAAAAACGAGTTTATTTTTTGTACTATCTTCTAGCTTTTCTAAGGTTTATAAGAAGATTTGCGCTTATTGATGGAGACCCGAAGAGTACGGAAAATTTTAAGCGATGCTTAGTGCGTTTTTCATACGGTTGCTATCCTTCTATAAAAATCTATTTTACTGCATAATTATTGAACATGAAATTGAAGAGTTTATTTTTCTATGATACAGGAACAGGATGGAGACTGAATAATATAGAATTTGAAGACGTTTGTTTGATAGTTGGTAAGAATTCAAATGGAAAATCAAATACGCTCTCAATAATAGATTCTCTAGGTAAAATTTTAACTCAAAGAGAAAATCCTACATTTTTTAGCGAATTTCACATTTGTTTTACTGATAAAGATGGAATAAATTTGAATTATACTTTTAAATGTAACATGGATGAATTTGGATATTTTGAGATTATTTACGAAAAAATTGAGCATGGAAATAATATTATTTTATTACGAGAATCTAAAGACAAAGCAAGTATTTACAATTTTCTAGATGATAAGGAAGAAACTATTTATCCACCAGCATCTAAACTAGTTATTCATACTAATAGAGATTTAAAAAAATATCCATTTATAGAGGCAATAAGTATTTGGGCTGAGGATTCGTATGGATTTAAATTTGGCAACATAAGTTCAGATAAGCCGTTTAACGAGCAACACTATAACTTACTCACAACTGTAGAAGAGATTCCTGAATTATTTAGTCAGCTAGATGAAATTGCTACCAAGGCTATATCAAATGAACTACGGAGCATTGGCTTTGAAATCGAAAATATCCCAATGTTAAACCCAATAAATTCAAGAGTTAAATATCTCTATGTACAAGAAAGTGGCGTTATTGGTAATATCCCATTTAATAAACTTTCTCAAGGCTTATTTCGATGTCTTGCCTTATTAATCTTTCTAGAATATTTAATAGCTAAGAAAAAACCAGCTACAGTAATTATAGATGATTTATGTGAAGGACTAGATTATGAACGAGCAACCAAATTAGGTAAGTTGGTATTTGAGAAATGTTTGGCTAATAATATTCAGTTGATTGCCACTTCTAACGATGCTTTTTTAATGGAAACAGTAGACTTGAAATACTGGAATGTTTTGCAGCGCAATGGCTCGGTAGTAACATCGCTTAATGCGAAAAATCATCCAGATTTGTTTAGAGATTTCAAGTTTACAGGCTTGTCTAATTTTGATTTTTTTGCTTCTGATTATATTGCCCAAAAGCTGTAAGCATGATAAAGACGGCTATATTTGTAGAGGGGCAAACCGAACTCATTTTTGTAAGAGAGTTGTTGTTAAAAGTATTTCAATACCAAAATATTGCGTTGGATTGCTTCACACTATTTACTGATGGTAAATTTAATACTACAGAATACCCATTTTCTAATGCAGGGGCTAACTTTTACTTTCAAATTATTAATGTTGGTAACGATGCCAGTGTACTTTCGAGAATAGTAAGAAGAGAGCAAAGACTTTGGAAGGAGGGCTTCATCCGAATTGTTGGTTTGAGGGATATGTATTCAAAAGATTATCGTGATGCTGTTATGAACAGTACCATTAACCAGCTTGTAAATGAACAATTTATTAAAGGAACAAGGGCTAGGATTAATTCTGATAAGGTCTATTTCTGTTTTGCAATAATGGAAGTAGAGGCTTGGATATTAGGGTTAAGAGAAAGTTTTTTAAAGTTGGATGCCACACTTACTGCTGATTATATTAAAACCCAATTAGGGTTAAATTTAGTAGATAATGACCCAGAAATAACTTATTTCCATCCAGCAGCAATTGTAGAAAAAGTGTTTGCATTAGCAAATAGAAAGTACGATAAAAGTAAAGGAGAAGCGAGTGCAATTTTAAATAGCATTGATAGAGAAGATTTTATCTCGCTATATAAGAGTAACAAGTGTGCTAGCTTCAAAGAATTCTGTGATTTTTTATCTATTGGCGAGTTATTGGTTTAATTATTTGTGTTAATCTTTTGCATTTATTGTTATCTCGTTACATTGTAGGCAAAGCCCAACAAACATTCTACAGCCGCAGTGTGCAACGCCTATGCAGTTCAACAGCATTACCACAGCAGGTTACATAAATAAAAAACGGCCGAAGCACCGCTTCAGCCGTTTTGATGAGATGCTTAGTGCCTCAGCACAACAAGCTTATTGTAGGTTGTAAACGGTCATCATTTTAAGTAGTACACCATTGGTCCAGCCGAAGCCATCTTGACCCGCATATTCGCCACCACCTGCTGGTAAATTTATGTTCACCACGTTGTACTTTTCCATCAACTTGCCCGTTTCTTTATACACTTTTATATTAAGGGCTACCCAACGTTGTGCAAGGTCTTTGGCAAGTGCTGTTTGCTGATAATTTTCTAAGCCTTTTACCGCTATCCATTGCAAAGGTGCCCAACCATTTGGCGCATCCCATTGCTGGCCCGATGTGGTTAAGGTAGTAACCATGCCACCGGGTTTTAAAAAGTTGGCTTTTAAAGTATTGGCCATGCCTTGTGCTGCCGCTTTATCGGCCACATTAAAAAACAAAGGGCTAATGCCTGCAGCAGTCATAATATTGCTTTGTTGCTTGGTAGCAATATTGTAATCAAAATACCAGTTGCGCTGGGCATTGTAGCAATACTTGTTAATGGCTTGCTTGCGTTTGGCAGCCACTTGTTCAAAGGCTTTTGCTTGGGCGGCATTGCCAGATAATTGGTTGCATTTTGCCAGTGTTAATTCTAGCTGGTACAGTAGGCCATTTAAGTCAACAGGAATTAAATTAGTGGTTTGTATGGTGTTGATGTTTTTGCCATCTGCAAACCAACGCGTACTAAAATCCCAACCACTTTCGGCACCGCTGCGTAGGTCTTTACTTTTTTGTGCAAATACTTTTTTTACCGAGGCTAAAGATGCTTTATCTGCTTCAATATTTGCTAGGGTATAATCTTCTTTGTAGCTCTCTTGTCTTGGTGCATTGTCAGCATCGTAATAGCGGTTTAACATGCTGCCATCAGGCATGGTTACGGCATGTTTGGTATTGGCGGTTTTGTCCATCCAATAGTTGTATTCTTTTTGCAAAGCCGCTTGGTATTTTGTGTAAACTGTGTTGCCTTTTTTCTCGGCCAATAAGCCCACCATTAAAGCAAAAAATGGCGGCTGCGAACGGCTTAAATAATAGCTACGATTGCCATTAGGTATATGGCCATACGTATTGATTAAGAAGGCAAAATTGTTAATCATGTTTTCAATCATTTCGTACTCGTTGCTTTCTTGCAAGCCAAGCATGGTGAAATAACTATCCCAATAATAAATTTCTCTAAACCTACCACCTGGTACAATGTAGGCATTTGGCAAAGCCAATAGCGAACTGCCTTCTACGGCTTTATCAGGGTTGCGTTTAAGCACTTGCCACAGGTTTTTGATGTGTGCAGCAACATCTTCCTTGGTGTTAGATTGGTAGGTGTTGGTAGGATTAACTGGTAAATAAAAATTGGCTTTTACAAAACCTTCCAATGAGTATTTTACCAAAGGATTATTCTTGAGTTTTAAGTAATCAGCTACTATATCTTTTGGGTTACGTTTTGGTGTGCAATCAACAAAGGTTTTACCATCGGGAAAAATGCGTTGCAACTGCACATCTTTAAACAACTGACCGTAAATAATATCTGGTGTAGGCGTGTCTTTTGGCTTTTGTGCCAGCGCAAAAAAGGGTAGTAAAAAGCTACCAATTATGAGCAATCGTTTCATAAAGAATGTTATTAAAAGAAAAGAAAGTTACAGGCTTATATTAAGCGTCAAACAAAAAGTTAAGCAATTCGTTTTGTGCAATGGTTTGCTGAGTGCTATTTGTTAGGTTTTTTACCACGCAAGTACCTTCTTCAAGTTCTTTACTGCCAAGCATTATAGCGTAAGGAATTTGTTTTTTATCTGCGTATTTAAACTGCTTATCAAACTTTGTAGTCTCGTGAAATAGTTCGCAGCTAGTGCCATTGGCTCTTAATTGTTGCATTAAACCAAAAGCTGCTTTGCTTTCATTTTGCCCCAAATTAAAGAACAATACTTTGGTGCCAATTTGTACTGTTGTAGGAAATAGTTTTAGCTCTTCCATTACATCGTAAATTCTATCTACACCAAAGCTAATGCCTACACCAGGCACGTTTGAAACACCAAACAAACCTGTTAAATCATCGTATCTACCGCCGCCACCAATGCTGCCCATTTGCACGCCTTTGGCTTTAATTTCAAAGATGATACCTGTGTAGTAGTTGAGGCCACGAGCAAGGGTGAAATCGGTTACTAGTTGCTGGTTGCTAGTTGCAGGTTGGTAGTTCAAAATGTATTCAATCTCGTCAATACCAGCTTTGCCAGTTTCGTTATTGCCTAATAAGTTTTTTAGTGTACTTAGCCTTTTTGTATTGCTGCCATCAATTTGCAAATAAAGTTCTATCGTATTTAGCTGCGCATTGCTAAGGCCACAAGTAGCAAGTTCTTCTTTTACTTTTTCAATGCCAATTTTATCAAGCTTGTCTATAGCAACAGTAATGTCTACCATTTTATCAGCACCACCACATATTTCAGCGAGTGCAGCCAATATTTTTCTGCTGTTAATGCGTATTTCTACATCAATACCAAGTTTGGAAAATACAGTAGCGTAAATATTTACCAATTCAACTTCGTTCAATAAACTCTTGCTGCCTACCACATCTGCATCGCATTGGTAAAACTCACGGTAGCGGCCTCTTTGAGGTCTATCGGCACGCCACACAGGTTGTATTTGGTAGCGTTTAAATGGCATGGTTAATTGTCCATAATTCATGGCAACATAGCGAGCAAAAGGAATGGTAAGGTCGTAGCGAAGAGCTCTTTCGGTAATACCTTTGGTGTTTTTACCTGCTAATACTTTTTCAAATTCAGCTTTGATTTGTTCTAGCTTATCTGCATTATCTAAACCATTATTCAAAATCTTAAAAATCAATTTATCCCCCTCTTCACCATATTTACCCATCAGGGTTTCTAGGTTTTCCATGGCAGGTGTTTCTAGTGGCGCAAAGCCATACAACTCAAACACAGAGCGGATAGTAGAAAAAATATATTGACGTTTACGCACTACTTCTGCCGAAAAATCTCTAGTACCTTGTGGTAAACTTACTGTTGGTTTAGCCATAATAATTTGGAATTTGAAATTTGGAATTTGATAGTTCTTAACTAACAAGGCGGCGAAAATAACCGTAATGAATTATACTATTGTTGTTGTTGCTGTGCGGCTAGGTATTTTTTTACAATTACTTCGCAAGTATCATCTAGCATTTTATACACTTTTTTAAAGTCTTCCATGCCACCATACCAAGGGTCGGGTACTTCACGGTTTTCGTGTGGGTATAGCTCGTTGAGCATGAAATCTATTTTGTTAGCATTAAAATAATGGCCAGCCATACGTTTCACATCTTCGTAGTTACTGCTATCCATTACGTATATTTTGTCAAAGGTTTCAAAATCTGTTTTCCTAAACTGCCTGCATTGTTGGTGGCTAATATCTACACCATTTTGCCTAGCTACCAATTGTGATGAACGATGCGGTGCTTCGCCTACATGATAATTGGCTGTGCCTGCACTATCAACTTGTATTGGTAAACCTAGTTTTTTTGCTTTTGATTGTAAAATACCTTCTGCCAAAGGGCTGCGACAAATATTGCCCAAACACACCATTAAAATTTTCATTTGGCAAATATAAATGGGCGATGCTTTTGTTATATTTTCTAGAAAATTGCGTATCGAATTGAAAACAAAAGTTGCCGCTTATGGAAATTTCAAGCCCTTGCATCTTCATAAAAAAATATTTTATGAAAAATCTTTCATCAAATACCGTGTCTCAATCGTTCATCGAAATCAAAAATCATTATATTGCCACCTCTGTTTTTGAAAGAGGCGTTATGGAAAATGAATTTAGACAACATTCTGCGGGTAAAATTGCCAAAAAAGCGTTTGATATTACACGTGCATCGTTGATATTAGGTGTTGGTATAGTGGTGCTTTTTGGCGATAAAATGAATATTGCAATAATGGTGGGTTTAGATCCTGTATTGAAGTATATTTTTGGTGGTATTTGCTTATTGTATGGAGGTTTTAGATTGTATCGTGGTATAAAGGGAGATAGATATTTATGAAACAGTATTTTGCATGGGCTTTAACACTTGTATGTTGTATTGCTTGTAACGATGCTACGAAGCAGCAAAAAATTACAACAGATACATTTAATAATGGGCAGATAAATATAAGTGTAGATGAAAGTTTTAAGCCAGTAATAGAAGAGCAAATTAAAGTGTACGAATCTACTTATCCCAATACAAAAATTGTAGCAAGTTATAAGCCCGAAGTTGCCTGTTTTAAAGACTTTCAAAGCGATAGTACAAGGTTGATAATTGTGGCTAGAGGCTTAAATAAAAACGAACGTGAGTATTACGAAAGTACTTTGAAATTTATACCTTACTATACCAATGTTGCTTACGATGCAATAGCGGTAATAGTAAATAGAAAAAGCAAAGACAGTGTGTTTACAATGGCCCATTTGCGTAATATTCTTTCGGGTAAAAAAAATATTACCGCAGTAATGGATGGTAAAAATGCAACGAGTACTGTAAGATATTTGCAAGACAGTTTGTTAAAAGGGCAAGCATTTGGGGCAAATGTGGTAGCAGCAAAAAACAGCGAAGATGTTGTTAATATTGTGTGTAGTACAGAAAATGCCATTGGGTTTGTGGGGTTAAGTTGGGTAGGCGATAATTACGATGCAAAGCAACAGGCTCAACTAAAAACAATAAAATTGGCTTTGGTAGAGTGCACTATTTGTAAAAATGGTGAGTTTGCACGACCATCACAAGCAACCATCACATATTTGCAATACCCATTATCGCGCCCTTTGTATTATATTGTAAAAGAGAATACAACACAACTAGGTTCTAGCTTTGGAAATTTTATGGGTTCGGAACGTGGGCAGCTAATATTTAGAAGAGCGTTTTTAGCCCCAGCAAAAATTAGTTTTAAAAAACGATTAAGCAACATAAAAACAGATGATTAACAATTCTAAAACAAGACACATGAAGAAGGTAATTGCTTTGCTAATTGCAGCTATTGTTACTGTAAGCGGCATAACGGCTCAAACTTTGGCCGATGGGATTAAGTTTTTAAACTACAAGAAAAACAAAAGTGCAGTTGACGTTTTTAAGAAATTGTACGATGCCAATTCAAGAGATCCTCAAAATATCTATTGGTATGGTCAGGCTTTAATTGCAACTGATGATGTAAAAGGCGCAAAAGATTTGTACCAAAAAGCCTTGCAAGATGGTGTTAATGATGCTTGGATTTTAGTAGGCATGGGCCATGTAGAAATTAAAGAAGAAGGCGACATGAACGCTGTAAAACAAAAGTTTGAGCAAGCCATTACACAATCTACCGAAACAAAAGGTAAAAATAAAAATAAGCCTAACGCAGCTATCTTAAATGCTATTGGCCGTGCCAATGCCGAAGGCGGTAGCAAGCAAGGTGATCCTACTTATGCTATTGATAAATTAAAGCAAGCAGCAACATTCGATCTTACTAATCCTGACATCCTGATAAACATGGGTGTAAACTACCTAAAATTGGGTGGCGATCAAGGTGGTGAAGCCGTAAAAGCTTTTCAAGATGCTATTACTCGGGACCCTAAAAATGCATTGGCTATCTATAAAATTGGCATGATTTACAAAAGCCAAGATAACAAGCAATTGTTTGAGCAATTTTTTACAGATGCTAATACTGCAGACCCTGCATTTCCTTTAACCTACGCCGCTTTGTACGATTACTATTCTAATAAAGATGTAAACAAAGCAAAAGAAAGTATTGAGAAATATATTCAATACGCAGATAAAGATTGTAACACCGATATCTTGTACGCCGATTACTTGTTTAGAGCTGGTAAGTACCAAGAAAGTTTAGACAAAACCAAATCTATGGAAAGCGGTGAGTGTAAAACTTTCTATAAATTGCCTTTATTGTATGCTTACAACTACGATCGTTTAGGTGATAGCGTAAAAGCTAAATCATACATTGAGCAGTATTTTGCAAGTGCACCAAAAGAAAATATCACAGCATCTAACTTTGATATTGCTGTGAAAATATTTTCTAAATTTTCTGGTAGCGAAGACGTAGCAGTTAGCTATTTGCAAAAAGCAATAGACAACGATACAGTTGTAGCTAATAAAGTTTCTTATGCAAACCAAGCAGCAGAAATTTTTGGTAAAGCCAAAAAATACAACGAGCAAATTAAATGGTTACAAGCAGCCGTTAAGTTTAAAGGCGGTACAATGAGTGAGGGTGATTATTTCAGATTAACCAACACGGCCTACAGTGCAAAAGAGTTTGGCTTAACTATGGAATTGGCTAAAAAATATATTGAAGCGTTCCCTACAAAACCACAGCCATATTCTTTTAATGTACGAGCTGCAAAAGCAATAGATACAGCAGCCACACTTGGCACTGCTGTAGAACCTATTTTAATACAGAATGATTATTTATCAAAAGATGCTGAGACTTTAGAGAAAAACAAAAAAACCATCTTTAATAATTATTACTATTTGTTAAGGTTCTACGTTGATGTACAAAAAGAAAATCAGAAAGGGCTAGAAATAACAGAAAAAATGCTAGCATTATATCCAACTGCTGGCGGCGAAGAAAATACTTTTGCAACGCAAACGAAAGACGCACTTACAAAGGCCTTAAATGCAAAGCCTGGAGCTAAAAATCCACCAGCAAAAACTGGCGGTAAATAAAAATAATTAAGAAATAAACTCCTCTGCAAAGAGGAGTTTTTCTTTTGTATCAATCGCAGCCTTATTTTTGCGCCTTACAAAATCAACTCTATGAATTGGTTGCCTGTTTTGTTAGATGTTGCAGATTCTTCGGCAGCAAGCTATTTTCCTATTGGTATTCAGTTGTTATTTGCTGCAGGCTTTGTTGCCTTTATGATTGGTATGTCTGCTTTGGTTGGTCCTAAACGTAAAACAAGCGATAAATTAGAAACATTTGCAAGTGGTATCGAGTCTCACGGTGATGCCCGCCAACCAATGGCTATTAAATATTTTTTGGTAGCAATATTATTTGTGTTGTTTGATGTAGAGGTAATTTTCTTTTACCCTTATGCGGTTAATTTTAGGTCGTTAGGTTGGGATGGATTTTTATCTGTATTAATGTTTGTAGGCTTTTTCTTAGCAGGGTTCATTTACGTTATTAAGAAAGGTGCTTTAAACTGGGAAGATTAAAATAATGTGCCAATTTGCTAATGAGATGATGTGAAAATAAAAACATTTCTAAACTTCAAACGTTTACTTCATTATCCAATTATCAAATTATCCAATTATCGAATTATCAAATTATCCAATTATCGAATTATCCAATTATCAAATTATCAAATTATCGAATTATCAAATTAAAAATATGCGTCCGGTACGTTTTAATGTTCACGCTAAAGAAGCCAATATTGCAGATGCGGTAGCAACTGTAGATGCGCCTCCAGGTTTTGGCGGCGAAGGTTTTTTTACTACTAAAATGAGTGATGTTGTAGGCTTGGCTCGTAAAAACTCTTTATGGCCTTTGCCTTTTGCAACCTCATGTTGTGGTATTGAGTTTATGGCTACTATGGCTTCTCACTACGATTTGTCAAGATTTGGGAGCGAACGGGTGGGTTTCTCACCACGTCAGTGCGATCTATTAATGGTTATGGGTACTATTTCTAAAAAAATGGGGCCCGTTTTACGTCAAGTATATTTGCAAATGGCAGAACCACGCTGGGTAATTGCAGTAGGTGCATGTGCAAGTAGTGGTGGTATTTTTGATACTTACAGCGTATTGCAAGGTATAGACCAAGTAATTCCTGTAGATGTGTATGTACCAGGCTGCCCACCAAGACCAGAAGCAATCATTGATGGTTTTATGCGCATTCAAGATTTAGTGGGGCAAGAAAGTGTGAGAAGAAGAAATAGCGAACAGTACAAAGCATTACTTAACAGTTACGGTATTCAATAATAATATGTTATGAATGATAATGTTGTGAAATGTTTTCAAATTGCAGCTTATACTGCTGCAATTCTAGGTATTATTTTACAGCAATATCCTACAATAAGAATAATAAAATAAAAAGAGGCGAGTGGTTAAAATAGCTATTTGAGAAGTTTTTTGAAAATGGTACATTTTCTGAAGTTCGGCAGGTAATTGAATATGAAAGAATTTCTGGTTTTCTTGTGTTGGATGCTAAAAAAATGGCAACCAATCAAAAGAATGAGGAATTATTTGTTAATTATTTGAATTTTTTTGAGTTCGTTTCGGTTTTGGTTAAAAATAATCATGTAACTAATGAAGAAGTGATTGATTTGTTTGAATACTATCTTACCGCAATTAGAAAAAATGGGTTTATAATGCAGTACATCAGTCAATTTGGCTTTTAAAATTTATATAAATTACTAAATGGGCTCGATAAATAACATATTTGTTTACGGTACTTTGCGAGAAGGCAGATTAGAAAATGTATTGCCTAAAATTAAGCGCTTTGTGACATATTCAGATAAAGGTTATGTAAAAGGTAGATTGTTTGATGTTGGTGATTTTCCTGGTGCAAAACCAGCAAGATTAGATAATAAAAAGGTTTATGGGCAATTAATTGAAATTAAACCTGAACACGAATCTGAGGTGTTTAGAGAATTAGATGAATATGAAGAATACAATCCTTCAAATACAGATAGTTCTTTATTTGTAAGAAAAAAAGTAAACGTTTTTACAAAAGAAGGTAAAAGCGTAAATGCATGGATTTATTGGTACAATCATAAAGTCAATAATCTCAAAGAAATTACTGACGGTATTTATAGGAAGAGAAAAAAGAATTTATGAGTCAATTAACAAACAAATTAATACAGCAAAAACTAACCGAAAAGTTTGGTGAAGTAATAAACTTTGAAGAGCCTTATGGTATGCTTACGTTTGATGCACCAAAAGAATTAAACTTAAAAGTGCTACAGTTTTTGTTTGATGATGAAGCATTGCAATTTCAATTTATGACCGATTTGTGTGCAGTTCATTATCCTGATAATGTAGGTAAAGAATTGGCGGTTGTATACCACTTACACAACTTGGTTGAAAATGTAAGAATTCGCTTTAAAGTGTTTACCGATATTGCTAAACCAGACGTATTTACTGCGTCAAAATTATTTTCGGCAGCAAACTGGATGGAGCGTGAAACCTATGATTTTTACGGTGTAAACTTTGTTGGTCACGATAACTTGAAGCGTATTTTAAATGTAGATGAAATGGATTATTTTCCACTGAGGAAAGAGTTTCCATTGGAAGATCAAACAAGAATTGATAAAGACGATGAAATGTTTGGTCGTGGACGATTAAATTAACAGCCTTTACCAAGATTTCTCTTATTTGAACGATTTATAAGAAATTTTGCATTGAAATTTGATGACACTAAGGATGGTTTGATAGTTACATTAATCAATTACATCCTAAAAATTAAAATTCAGACAATAACAACAGTTGATAAACAAATAAAAATATCTCCCAAAAATAGGGCTGAGGCTTATGGAGCATCAACATCATATTACGTTGCCGGAAGGCTCAATAGAAAAGCAAACAACCACACTAAATCTGGGGCCTACGCACCCAGCTACACATGGTGTGTTTCAAAATATTTTAGAATTAGATGGTGAACGTATTGTAAGCTCTGAGCAAACTGTAGGTTACATTCATCGGGCTTTTGAGAAGTTGGCCGAACGCAGGCCGCTTTATCAAATTACACCAATTACCGACCGTTTAAATTACTGCAGCAGCCCTATTAACAATATGGGGTGGCATATTACCTGCGAAAAATTGATGCAAATACAAACACCAAAGCGTGTTGATTATTTACGTGTCATCATTATGGAATTAGCTAGAATTTCTGACCACTTAATCTGTAACTCAATTGTGGGTGTAGATAGTGGTGCGTATTCTGGCTTTTTGTATGTAATGCAGTATCGTGAATTGATTTATGAAATTTACGAAGAAATTTGTGGCTCTCGTTTAACTACAAATATTGGTCGTGTGGGCGGTTTTGAAAGAAATTTTAACGCCACTGCTTTTGATAAACTTGAGAAGTTTTTGAAAGAATTTCCTGCTGTGTGGAAAGAATTTGAAAATCTGTTTAAACGTAACAGAATTTTCATGGATAGATTGCAGAATACTGGTGCAATAAGTGCCGAAAGAGCATTGAATTATGGCTTTACTGGGCCTAACTTACGTGCCGCTGGTGTAGATTATGATGTACGTGTGCACAGCCCTTACAGTAGTTACGAAGATTTTAAATTTACGGTACCTGTAGGTAAAACTGGCGATAATTACGATAGATTTTTGGTTAGAGGTGAAGAGGTTTGGCAATCATTATCAATTATAGAACAAGCTTATAGAAAAGTACAAACTTTTAAAGGTGCAGAGGCTGAAGTTTATCATGCAGAAGTACCTGAATTTTACTTGCCTAAGAAAGAAGATGTGTACACTAAAATGGAAGCATTAATTTGGCATTTTAAAATTATTATGGGCGAAACGGCAATACCTAAAGGCGAGGTGTACCAAAGTGTAGAAGGCGGTAACGGCGAGCTTGGTTTTTACTTTATTAGCGATGGTGGTAGAACGCCTTATCGTTTACATTTTAGAAGACCATGTTTTATTTATTATCAAGCGTATGCCGAATTAACTAAAGGTGCAATGTTAAGTGATGCTATTATTACAATGAGTAGCTTAAACTTAATTGCAGGCGAATTGGATGCGTAAGTAAGAAAATTTAAAATGAAACTAAAATTAAAAAATATTGGCAAGATTAAAGAAGCTGAAATTGATTTAGATAATCAATTGACCGTATTTTTTGGCCCTAATAATACTGGTAAAACTTTTATTAGTTATGCGGTTTATGGTATTAGAACTACACGTCCAATGGTTGATTTTAGTGACACTTATATTGACGAATTGTATTTATCTGCGGGATATAATTTTTTAGAATTATTTTCTAATAAATGGTTAGATATTGATTTTAAAAAACTTTTTTCAGGTAAATTTAATAGCACTATAAAAGGTGTTGAGAAAATGTATTCTAAAAAACTAGATCAGGTTTTTGGAATATATAATAATACTTTTGATAATACAAAAATATCTTTTTCTTGGCTAGAAAATGAGAATGAGTTTAATAAATTCTTAGATATACCTAATTTTAATAGAAAACAAGTTCTATCTCTTAATGGGGTTGTTACACTAACTGTTTTAGAAAATAATTTTACAAGGGTTTCTCTCGGCGAAAATTTCAAAACCGAATTTGATTCTGATGAGGAAAGAACATTAGAGATTAGGCGTTTACAAAGAATTATAATCAATACAAAACTTAGCCTTGTTGAGCCTTGCTTTTTTTTGCCAGCAGAAAGAATTGGAATTACAGTTTTTGGTAAAGACTTGCTCTTAAATCGATTCAAGAAGACGAGTATTCCTGCCGAAAGAAATGACTTTGTTAGTTATTCTTCAGTGATTAATGATTCTATTGAAAGACAATTTAAAACAAATTCATCTTTAGAAAAAAATCTTGATGATTATAATGTACTTGCTACATTGCTAGAAGATGATATACTGAAGGGAAACCTGCGAGTTAATGAAATTGGAGACGTTTTTTTTGATGATGGTATAGTAAAAGATGTATCTATTCTTAACACATCATCTACTATAAAATCGTTGTCATCATTTGTTTTTTATTTGCGCTATTATGCTCAGAAAGGGCAAACTCTAATTATAGATGAGCCTGAAATAAATCTTCATCCAGAAAATCAAGTTAAGATTGCAAGGGTGTTGGCGAAGCTTTCAAGAATGGGCGTTAAGGTTATAGTAAGTACACATAGCGATTACATTATTAGAGAGTTTAACAATCTTATTATGCTAGGTTCAACGCAAAAAGATAAGAAAGAATTATTAGATAAATATGGATATTTTGAAGATGAGGTATTATCATATAAGAATGTAGGTGCATGCCATTTTAACGATGGATTAGCGAAGCAAGTACCTGTAGATGAATTAGGTTTTGAAGCTATATCTATTGATGATGTAATTTCTAAGCAAAATAAAGCGACAAACGATATTCAATGGACATTATTTGAAGATTAAAATGAGTATTAAAATTGCATTGTCATCATTTTTAAGAGATGAATTATTTTTATTTGGTAAAACTTTGTCGGGGGAAGCAAAATGCTTAGACATTGAAATGAAGGGTGATTGTGTTATATTAAAATTTGATTGTCATCATTTTACTAATAAAGTATTAAATAATTTGCATAAAGCTGGAAAAAGTAGGTCTATAAGCGATTATGTAATTATTTCAGATGAAGTGATATTAGTTTGTGAAATGAAAAGTGAAAATACATCTGGCAAGGCATTACAATTAAAATGTAGTGCAGCAATGGTAGAGTATATATTAAAAGTGGCAAAATTATTAAATAAAGAGTTGAAGGTTCCGCCTATAAAATTTGTTTGTTTTTCTTCAAAAAATAATGGGAAACAAAAAAGTATTTCTAAGAAATTGGAATATATTGAATGGGAAAAATCGGCACTTTATAACTTAGCATGTAATTCAATTTATTCTATTAAACAATTTTGTTAATAATGGTTATTCAATTTTCAGAACAAAAATTGGCTAAGGTGAGCGAAATTATAGCTCGTTATCCAGAGGGAAAACAAAAAAGTGCTTTGTTGCCTGTTTTGCATTTGGCGCAAGAAGAGTTTGGCGGCTGGTTAAGTGCTAAAACAATGGATTATGTGGCTGAATTACTAAGCATTACACCAATTGAGGTATATGAAGTAGCTACGTTTTACAGCATGTACAATACAAAACCCGTAGGAAAATACATGTTTGAAGTGTGCCAAACTGGGCCTTGTATGGTAAGTGGTTGCGACGATATTATTGCCTACATAAGCGAAAAACTAAACATTAAGCTGGGTGAAACTACCCCTGATGGCTTGTTTACATTAAAAACTGTTGAGTGCTTAGGCGCTTGTGGTTATGCACCAATGATGCAGCTAGGTAAACATTACCGTGAACATTTAACTAAAGAAAAAGTAGATGCTATTATTGAAGAGTGTAAAAATAACGCAAATGTAAATAACTAGTTATGAAAAAGATACTTACTTTACTTATATTGGTTGTAATGGCTGCAGATGCTAAAGCGCAAGCTAAAGATGAACAACTCATATCATCGAAAGTGCAAGCTTTTAATAAAGCTATTTTTATAGAAAAAGATACAGCAATTTTAAGTCAATTGTTAGCTACAGAAGTTACGTACGGTCATTCTGGAGGAAACTTGCATAATAGAACAGAAATGCTGAAAGATGTAATGGATAACACCAAAACCTACAGTGATGTAAAAACTGAAGTAGGAACCATACTTTTTAGTGGAAAATCAGTTGTAGTAAGGCATATTATTTCGGCAATGCAAAAAGATAAAGACGGTAAAGTATCACCTTTAAAATTACAGGTGTTGCAAGTGTGGGTAAAAGAGAAAAAGGCTTGGAAATTATTGGCAAGACAGGCTGTAAAATTAGCGGTTTAGCATAGAGTAGAGGTATAGAAAGCCGTTGCCCTGAGTAACACAACGATGTTGAAAGGCGAAGCGAAAGCTGGTATCAAAATATTTATAACAAAACACAATTATCCTCAAACGAGGTCTGGTGTATGGGAGTAAAATTATTATTAGAAAAAGCTCATGTAGAAGGTATTGCTAGCTTTGAGGTGTACCGCAGAGAAGGCGGTTACTGTGCAGTTGAAAAGGCATTAACAACAATGGATCCGGCTGCAATTGTAGAAGAAGTGAAGAAGAGTGGCTTGCGTGGTCGTGGTGGCGCAGGTTTTCCTGCTGGTATGAAATGGAGTTTTATTGCTAAACCCGAAGGCGTACCACGTCACCTGGTATGTAATGCCGATGAAAGTGAACCCGGTACTTTTAAAGACCGTTACTTGATGGAATTTTTACCTCATTTATTAATTGAAGGTTTAATTGTTTCATCGTTTGCTTTGGGTTCAAATGCTACTTACATCTACATTAGAGGTGAGTACGCTTGGATACCTGATATTTTAGAACTTGCTATAGCCGAAGCCAAAGCCGCAGGCTTTTTGGGTAAAAATATTTTAGGTACTGGTTTCGATTGTGAAATTTATGTGCAACGTGGCGCTGGTGCCTACATCTGTGGCGAAGAAACAGCATTAATTGAAAGTCTTGAAGGTAAACGTGGTAATCCACGAATTAAACCACCGTTTCCTGCCATTCAAGGTGTGTGGCAAAGACCAACGGTGGTAAACAACGTAGAAACCTTAGCTGCTGTAGTGCCAATCATTAATATGGGTGGCGATGAGTATGCTAAAATTGGCGTTGGTCGCTCTACTGGTACAAAACTAATTTCTGCTTGTGGTAATATAAATAAGCCTGGTGTTTATGAAATAGATATGACCATAAGTGTTGAAGAATTTATTTATAGCAACGAATATTGCGGTGGTATTGCCAATGGTAAACGCTTAAAAGCTTGCATACCTGGGGGTTCTTCTGTACCTATTTTGCCCGCTAATTTATTGTTAAAAACTGCTAAAGGCGAACCTCGTTTAATGAATTACGAAGGGTTAAGCGATGGTGGTTTTGCAACAGGTAGTATGCTAGGTAGCGGTGGTTTTATTGTGCTAGATGAAGATCAATGTATTGTTAAAAACACGTACACCTTAGCTCGGTTTTATCGCCATGAAAGCTGTGGCCAATGTAGCCCTTGCCGTGAAGGCACTGGCTGGATGGAGAAAATACTTAAAAACATTGAAACAGGTAAGGGTAAAATAAGTGATATTGATTTATTGTGGGATATTCAACGCAAAATTGAGGGTAATACCATTTGTCCTTTAGGCGATGCGGCGGCTTGGCCAGTGGCAGCAGCTATCAGACATTTTAGAGACGAGTTTGAGTGGCACGTAAACAACCCCCAAGAATCGCAAATAAGAAATTTTGGATTGGCGCATTATGCAGATGAAATACATGTGCCTGTAACAGCTTAGTTTTTTTTCTCACAAACAAACAATGGCTACTTTATAAATTATAATGGAAAAAATAACCAATATAGAAATTAACAACTTTAAATCTATACGGCACGCCGAAATAAAGGACTGCCGGAGAGTTAATGTGTTTATTGGTTATCCGAACGTTGGTAAGAGTAATATTTTGGAGGCATTGGCACTTTTTGCGCTCAATCAACAAACTCGTTTCACAGATTTAGTACGTGTTAAAGAAATACCAACAATTTTTTTTAATGGGTTTATGGAAAAAGGCTTAATGGTTTCTATTAATGGTAGATATGGTGTTTTTGGCGATTTTTCTGAAAATAATTTTTCATTAACATATCAAACAAAAAATAATGAAAAAATATTTGAAGAATTTGAAATAAATATTGCTTTAAATCCATCTGTAAAGAAGGTTATGCTATTTAATGGTTTTGAGTATTTAAGCGGTACAAATTCTAATGAACAAGATGAATATTTTGTAGTTAAGAAATACGAATTTAAAAAAATAGTTAATCAAGCAGCTAAAAATTATTCATCTCTGCAATATCCTTTCGGAAATAATATTTTTTCAATACTTCAAACTAATGAGCATCTTAATACAGATGCTTCTAACTTATTGAAAGAATACCAGCTTGAGTTGCTTTTTGACAACAGGGAGCAGCAATTTACTATTTTAAAAAGAACTGGTTCTAGCATATTTACTGTGCCTTACGAATTATTAGCAGACACCATACAAAGGCTTATTTTTTATAAGGCAGCTATATTTAGCAATAAAGAAAAAGTATTACTTTTAGAAGAACCAGAGGCTCACATGTTTCCGCCTTATATTAGAAAAATGACTGCTGATATTGTAAATGATAAAAATGATAATCAATACTTTATAGCAACACATAGCCCTTATGTTTTAGATGAATTAATGGCAGAAGCGGCAGATGATGTATCAATCTATTTGGTAGATTATAAAGATGGAGAAACAAAAATTATTCATTTAAGTAATCAAGATTTTAATGAAATTAGAGAATATGGTGTGAACTTATTTTTTAATATAGAAAGTTATTTGAAACATGGACAAGTTGATAATGCCTGAGTGTTACGCTGATACATTATTGATTGAAACTTTGGTGCCAACAAAAAACGGTTACAATCACAAGCATAGTTGTTTTAAAGTTGCAGCTTCTATGCGTAATTCTAATAAATTTGCTGTTGGTATAATTGATAATGACAAAAAGCAAATTTCTTATTTAAAAGAGTTTGAGACGATTGACGAACTGAAACCTGATTTGATTTTGTTGAAACACAAGGAAAAATCTCAGTATATCATTCAAATTTGTCCAGCATTAGAAAAATGGGTTTTATCTGTTTGTAACGTTGAAGACATAAAGATTGCAGATTTCGGATTGTTAAATAGTTTAGAAGGATTAAAAAGAGTGACTAAACAAATGTCAAGTTTAAATAATTTAAACCTCAAAAATTTGTTCAGCGAAATAGCAAAAAAGAATGATAATGTTGCGGTTAAGAAATTGAAAGGTTGGCTGATGTTATTAAAAGAAAAAAATTATCAAGTAGATAAAAAAGAGCTAAGAAATGCCTGATGTTCCATTATTTAAAGTAACCATTGATAATATTACGGTAGAAGTACCTGCTGGTACCTCTATTTTAGAAGCTGCCCGTAAAATTGGTGGAGATGTTGCGCCGCCTGCTATGTGCTTTTACAGTAAGTTAAAAGGTAGCGGTGGTAAATGTCGTACTTGCTTGGTTGAAGTAAGTAAAGGTTCCGAAAAAGACCCAAGACCAATGCCCAAATTGGTAGCAAGTTGCCGTACAACCGTAATGGACGGTATGGAAGTAAAAAATATTACTAGCCCTAAAGTAATTGATGCTAGAGCTGGTGTGGTGGAGTTTTTATTGTTAAATCACCCATTAGATTGCCCTATTTGCGACCAAGCTGGTGAATGTCATTTGCAAGATTTAAGCTACGAACATGGTAAACAAGGTACACGTTACGAGTTTCAACGTCGTACATTTAAGAAGCATGATTTAGGCCCTTATATTCAATTACACATGACACGTTGTATTATGTGTTTTCGTTGTGTGTACACCGCTGATCAATTAACAAATAAAAGAGAACATGGTGTTTTAGATAGAGGTGACCACGCAGAAATTGCAACTTTTATAGAAAAAAGTTTAGACAACGATTTTATAGGTAACATAATTGATGTTTGCCCTGTGGGTGCATTAACTGATAAAACTTTCCGTTTTAAAAACCGTGTTTGGTTTTTAAAACCATTAAACGCACACAGAAATTGCCCTAAATGTTCTGGTAAAGTAACACTTTGGAACCGGGGCGATGAAGTGTACAGAGTTACCGCTCGTAAAGATGAGTGGGGCGAAGTAGAAGAGTGGATTTGCAACGAATGTCGCTTTGAAAAGAAACAAACTAGCGATTGGGTAATTGAAGAACCAAGAGAAATTAGCCGCCAGTCGGTTATTTCACAAGGCCATTATGCTGGTAAAATAGGCACAACTGTTCCTACTGAAACATTTGAAGCAGTAAATGACGGTCGTGAGCCACATTTACTAATGAATATACATGATGTGAGTGAAGTAAATAAGCCCCAAGTACAATTGAGTGCTATTAACGGCCCCTCACATGCTAATAATTTTAAAGACTAATTGTAATACATCAACATGACACTACTTGCTTTAGATTGGTTTTTATTTATAGAGAAATTAGTACTCATTGCAGTGATTATTTTTGCAAGTTTGGGTATTGCATTATATACAACTTTTTTTGAACGTAAAGTGGCGGCTATTTTACAAGATAGGCCAGGCCCAAATCGTGCTGGCCCTTTTGGTTTGTTGCAGCCGCTAGCTGATGGTTTGAAACTAATTACCAAGGAAGAAATTATACCAAATAGTGCTAATAAAACCTTGTTTATTCTAGGCCCAGGCCTTGCTATGACGGCAGCTTTAATGACTTGCGCCGTAGTACCCTGGGGTAATAAAATAGAAATGTTTGGTAGAAGTATTGCCTTGCAAATTGCTGACATCAACATTGGTATTTTGTACGTGTTTGGTGTGGTAAGCATGGGTGTGTATGGTGTAATGATTGGTGGCTGGGCTAGTAACAATAAGTTTTCGTTAATGGCTGCTTTACGTGGGGCTAGTCAGGCTATTAGTTACGAGCTTGCCATGGGTTTATCGTTGATTGCTTTGCTAATGCTAACCGGTTCTTTAAGCTTAAAAAGCATTGTAGACCAACAAATGATCGATGGGCGTTTGTGGAATATTGTGTATCAACCCTTGGGCTTTTTAATATTCTTTATTTGTGCAATGGCTGAGTGTAATAGAACACCATTTGACTTACCTGAAGCTGAAAACGAATTGAATTTTGGGTATCACCAAGAGTATTCATCTATGAAATTGGGTTTTTACTTATTTAGCGAATACATTAATATGTTTATCAGCAGCACCATTATGGCTACCATGTTTTTTGGTGGTTACGATCTGCCATTTTTTAATGAAGCTGCACATGCTGATTTAGGTAACTGGCTTGCTGTAATTGGTATTGTAAGTTTATTGTTTAAAGTTATCATTTTTATATTTGTTTTTATGTGGATTAGATGGACTATCCCAAGATTTAGATATGACCAATTGATGAATTTGGGTTGGAAAAAAATGATTCCTTTGGCTCTAGCAAATATGTTAATTACTGGTTTTATTGTTTTACTAAAAGATAATAATTGGCATTTTTAAATTAATAATAATTTTAGAGATGAGTATCAAATCTCCTTTATTATTTAGAGGTACAAAAAACGACAGGTATTTGTATGGACTTTTTGATAGTGGTGCCAATCTTTCTGCTATAAGAAAAGAATTGGTCGAACATATTGATATATTAATACCATTGCCAGAACCAATAAGATTGGCTACAGCAAATAGTTTGGATTTTAGGATAGCCAATTACAAGTTTGTTTGCCAGTTTTTTTTAAATGATGTGCCTTTAAGTGATGAGTTTTTAGTATTGGAAGATTTAAGTGAAGAAGTAATTATTGGTGCAGCAACTATGCAAAAGTGGCGCATGAAATTAGATTTTGAACACGATACCGTTTCTGTAGATAGTAAAGTAGCTAAGTTGCAAATTGTACATTTGAAGTAAGTGATGATTGAAAATTACAGAACTTTTTGAACTGAAACAGCGGTTGAATAAAGAATAAAGCGCAGAAGTGTGCAACGCCACGAAGACGAAAAATGGGCTAAAGTTGGTGACCAAAAAGCGAAAAGATTGGTAAGAAAGGTTGGTGAGAGATAAAGTTGGTATCAATGGGTAATAAAAATATTTTTGCGAACATTTAAAAATCCTTTGAAGGATACGCAATATGCAGGCATTAACAATAAGGGCAAAACAGGTAGAACGTAAACCTCTCAGTTTTTTAGAGAGCATTTACCTATGGAACATTTTTAAAGGCATGATTATCACCTTTAGACACATGTTTAAAAAACAACCTACGGTGCATTATCCCGAAGTAAAACGTGAATTTAGCCCAGTTTTTAGAGGCTTACACGTACTAAACAGAGATGCCGAAGGACGTGAAAACTGCACCGCTTGTGGTTTGTGTGCGGTGGCTTGCCCAGCCGAAGCAATAACAATGGAGGCAGCAGAAAGACTTGAAGGGGAGGAAAAATTATACAGAGAAGAAAAATATGCAGCTAAATATGAAATTAATATGCTGCGCTGTATTTTCTGTGGTTTGTGTGAAGAGGCTTGCCCTAAAGATGCAATTTACTTGAGTGAAACATTTGCACCTGCAAGCTATGCACGTAAAGGTTTTATTTATGGTAAACAAGATTTATTAATACCAAATCCTGTAACGCACCCTGTAGAATTTGCGGCTGCAAAAGGAACGAAGCATTAATATAACAATGTGATAATTAGCTGATTAGCTAATGTAAATACATGAAAATTATATTGTCATTAGCATTTTAGCACATCAATTAATTTGCAAATTTTTAAAATGGGTATTGTACAAATATTATTCTGGTTTTTAACTGCTTTAGCCTTAATAAGTGCCTTGATGGTATTATTAAGTAAAAATCCTGTATTTAGTGTATTGTGGTTAATTGCTGTATTTTTTGCTATTTCGGGTCATTACATTTTATTGAACGCACAATTTTTAGCTATTGTAAATATGATTGTTTACGCAGGGGCAATTATGGTGTTGTTTTTATTTGTAATTATGTTGATGAACCTAAACAAAGAAACCGAACCTCAGAAAAATTGGATGATGATTATTGCAGGTGTTGTTGGTGGCGGTTCCTTGTTAATGATGTTTATTTCGCTGGTATTGCAAGCCAATGAAATAAAAGGTAAAACGGCATTGCTAAAAGACGGTAACATTGGCCTTATTGGTAACTTGGGTAAAGTTTTGTTTAGCGATTTTGTAGTGCCATTTGAAATAAGTAGTGTGTTGTTTTTAAGTGCCATGGTAGGAGCGGTGGTGATAGGAAAAAAGTAAATGAGCTGATTTGCTATTCGATAATAAATTAAACATTATCACATTAACCACAACGGCAGATTAACCACAACGACACAACGGCACAAAGTCTCACAACGAAAATTACATTATCACATAAGCAAATTGTCACATCAGCAAATTATCACATTATCGCATTATCACATTATCACATTAGCACATCATCACATTATCACATCATCACATCAGCAAATTATCACATCATCACATTATCAAATTAATTTCATGCCAATTCAATATTATATTTTTTTAGCGTTAGCATTATTTTCTATTGGTGTTGTGGGTGTATTAACTCGCCGTAATGCCATTATTATTTTTATGTGTATTGAGTTAATGTTAAATGCTACCAACCTATTGTTGGTTGCTTTTTCAAAAATGCACAACGGCCTAGCTTACGCAACAGACAAAGCAAGTATGGTAGGTATTGATGGACAATTGTTTGTATTTTTTATAATGGTTGTTGCCGCTGCAGAAGTAAGTGTGGGCCTAGCAATTATTGTAATGATGTATAGAAATACGCACTCTGTTGATATCAACTTTTTAAATAGACTGAAAAATTAAGCCTCTAACCCCAAAGGGGGAACAAGGAAAGCTAATTTATTAATAACAAATTAAATATAAACCCATTAGGGATTTAGGGCATGAATAACTTAATATTTTTAATACCATTATTGCCATTGTTAGGTTTCTTAATTAATGGTTTGGGCAGAAAATTATTGTCAAAGCAATTGATTGCAATTATTGGTTGTGGTTCTATTTTTGCATCATTTGTTGTAAGTGTATTATTATTTATCCAAATTAAAAGTTCTGGTAGTGCAGTTGTAGCTGACTATTTTAACTTTATACAAGTTGGTAATTTAACCATCCCTTTTGCGTTTCAAATAGATCAATTATCTTCTTTATTTCTACTAATTATTACAGGAATTGGTTTCTTAATTCATGTTTACTCTGCATCTTATATGCACGAAGAAGAAAACCAACATTATGGTAGATATTTTGCTTTCTTAAATTTGTTCGTTTTCTCAATGTTATTATTGGTAATGGGTGCAAACTATGTTATCATGTTCATAGGTTGGGAAGGCGTAGGTTTATGTTCTTACCTATTAATTGGTTTTTGGTTTAAAAACGATAATTATAACTACGCTGCCAAAAAAGCTTTCATTATGAACCGTATTGGTGATTTGGGCTTTTTGTTAGCTGTATTTTATCTAATAAATAAACTTGGCACTGTTACTTATGTTGAAGTTTTTGCTAACGTAAGTAAATTGACTACACAAGATATTACCATCATTACAGCTTTATTATTTGTAGGTGCTATGGGTAAAAGTGCGCAATTGCCACTATACACTTGGTTGCCAGATGCAATGGCTGGACCTACACCTGTATCTGCCTTAATACACGCTGCAACCATGGTTACTGCTGGTATTTACATGATTGCACGTAGTAATATTTTGTACACTATGGCACCAGGTACGCAAGGCTTTATTGCGGTAATAGGTTTAGCAACTGCGCTGTTTGCAGCAACTATTGCTTTAAAACAAAACGATATAAAAAAAGTATTGGCCTATTCTACTGTTAGCCAACTTGGTTATATGTTTTTAGGTTTAGGCGTTGGTGCTTACACTGGTGCGGTGTTTCACGTAATAACACACGCTTTTTTTAAAGCGCTTTTATTCTTAGGTGCAGGTTCTGTAATTAAGGCAATGCATCACGAACAAGATATTAGAAAAATGGGTGGCTTAAAGAAATTTATGCCTATCACTAATATTACTTTTTTGTTAGGTTGTTTGGCTATTGCAGGTGTACCACCTTTCTCGGGTTTCTTTTCTAAAGATGAAATTTTAGCTGCCGCATACGAGAAAAATCCTATTTTATACTTCTTAGGTGTTACAGGTGCATTAATGACTACTTTCTACATGTTTAGATTGTATGCAATCACTTTCTTAGGAAAATTTAGAGGCACACATGATCAAGAACATCATTTACACGAAAGTCCTTCACCAATAACATTTCCATTAATTGTATTAGCTATCTTAGCTACTGTTGGTGGATTTATTGGTTTACCTGAAGTATTTGCCAAAGACAGTCATTGGTTAGAACATTATTTATCGCCAATATTTGCAGGTTCAACTGCTTTGGTAAAAGCACATGCTATTAACCATTCTCAAGAGTTAGTAATGATGGGTGTAGTAACGGGGCTTGTACTTGTTACAATTGCTTTCACTTGTATTAAATTTAGCAAGTATGAAGCTACAACTGCCAAAGAAACTGGCTTAGGTAAAATATTGGAAAACAAATGGTATATAGATGAGTTGTATAATGCCATTATTGTTAATCCACTAAACGCATTTTCTGTTTTTTTGAAAAATGTGATTGAGAAAAGTGGTATTGATGGTGTTGTAAATGGTGTAGGTAAATTGGTTAATTATTCTTCACGTCAGTTGCGTTTGGTACAAAGTGGTCAGGTTGGTGCTTATATTTTAATGATGGTATTATCTATAATAGTAATTCTTTTTATTTGGATTCACGATGCCACCATCATAAAAATCATCAATAAATTATTTTAATTCAGCAGATTAACTCTTTCAATAAATATGGTTCCTTTATTATTAATATGCATTCCTGTTGTAAGTGGTTTACTTACCTTTTTATTTAAAAATGGTAGTGCTGCTAAAAATACCGCTTTATTTGCATCAATTGCAACACTAGGTGTGGGCTTAGTTGCTGTATTTTCTAAACAAACACTTAGCTATCAAGTTGAATGGTTACCCGTACTTGGTAGCAGCTTTTCGTTGCATTTAGATGGTATGGCTAAAATGCTAGTGCTTTTAACCACTATTTCTTTTCCGGTGGTATTTGCTGCAACGTATAATAATAATTATAAAAATGCCTCCGCATTTTATGGCTTAATGTTATTAACGCAAGCAGGCTTGCTAGGTGTATTTTTAGCTAGTGACTGTTTGTTGTTTTATTTCTTTTGGGAATTAGCTTTAATACCAGTTTATTTTTTATGTTCTATTTGGGGCGGCGAAAAACGTATTGCCGTAACGTTTAAATTTTTTATTTATACATTTATAGGTTCGTTGTTAATGTTGGTTGGTATTTTGTATTTGTACAATTTAACGCCCGACCATTCATTCGCCATCAAATCTTTTTATGCTTTAAAACTTACTGCTACACAGCAAAATTTGGGTTTTTGGTTGTTTTTTATAGCATTTGCTATCAAAATGCCAATTTTTCCATTGCATACTTGGCAGCCAGATACCTACGAACAATCACCTACAGCCGTTACAATGATTTTGAGTGGGGTAATGGTTAAAATGGGTATTTACGCAGTTATTCGTTGGTTAGTGCCAGTGTTTCCATTGGCTACCGAAAAATTTGCTTTCATCATTATTTTATTAAGTGTAATTGGTATGCTTTACGCATCTTTTATTGCTATTAAACAAGATGATATTAAGCGATTGATTGCTTACGCTTCTATTGGCCATATTGGTTTAATGTGTGCAGCCATTTTTGCGATGAAAAGTATTGGTTTACAAGGTGTAATGATACAGATGTTTAACCACGGTGTTAATGTAATAGGCTTGTGGATTGTTGCCGATGTAATTGAACAACAGCTTGGTACAAGAAAGTTAAGCGAGTTAGGTGGCTTAGCTCAAAAAGCACCAATTTTGGCTATTCTATTAGTTGTGTTAGCATTTGCGAATGTTGCCTTACCATTAACAAATGCGTTTGTTGGTGAATTTTTAATGTTCAATGGTTTGTTCCAATACAATATTTGGATGGCTGCTGTTGCTGGTATTAGTATTATATTAGCTGCTGTTTACACATTAAATATGGTACAAAAAGTATTTTATGGTAGCACCACCGCAATTACTGTAAATGCTACTGACATAAAAGCTAATGTGCAATTTGTATTAATTATATTGGTACTGGTTATTATAGGCTTAGGTATATATTCTCAACCAATAATAGAATTAACAAAAGTAGCACCCTAGTATTTGTACAGTTTTTAAAAGAGGTGTTTAAATATATTTTTAATAATATGCCGAAACCTATTAGGTATTAGGCTTAAAAGCCCCTTTAGGGGTTTGGGATTACTATTATGAATGCAATTATTTTATCAGCTTTATGTGGGGTGGTAATGATGTTTAGCGGCATTTTTACTACAAGTAAATCTGTGATTAAAAATGTTGCTATTGCTGCAATATTGGTATTACTGTTAGGTAACTTATTAGAAACGTATGGTATTTACGCTGTAACTATTGATACTAAAGAATTGCTAAGTTTTAGCAAGTTTGGTTTGTTTTTCAATACCATTTCTTTAGTAGCTACCCTTGCTTATTTTATACTAAGTGGCAACGACATTGCCAACGTAGGCAAAAATGCTGCCGAATATTTTGCATTGATTTTCTTTGTTTTATGCGGTGTAAGTACACTTTCTAGCTTTAATGGCTTATTAATGTTTTTTATAGGCATCGAAATTTTATCAATACCGCTTTATATTTTAACTGGCGCAGAAAAAAAGAATTTAAAAAGTAACGAAGCTTCTTTGAAATACTTTTTAATGGGTTCTTTCTCTACAGGTATTATGTTAATGGGTATTACATTGTTGTATGGTGCTACAGGTAATTTTGGCCTAGCTAGTTCTGCTGTAAAAACTGCTGTAGGAGTTACAAACGCAGGTATTTTAGCCCCAGTGGGTTTGTTATTATTGTTTATTTCAATGGCATTTAAGGTATCGGCTGCACCATTTCATTTTTGGACGCCCGATGTGTACGATGGCGCACCAAGTGTATTTACGTCTTTCATGGCTACAATAGTTAAAGCTGCTGGTTTTGTAGCGTTTATTCGTTTGTTTGAAGCTAAGGCAGAAGATTTAGGACCTTCTTGGAAAATTATATTAGCTGTAATTATTACGGCAACGCTACTTGTTGGTAATATTACAGCGGTGTTTCAACAGAGCGTAAAACGTATGTTGGCCTACTCAAGTATTGCACAAGCCGGCTTTATGTTGTTTGCTTTATACAGTAATAACGATTTAGCAAGAGAAGGTATTTTATTGTATGCGGCTGCTTATAGTTTTGCAACAATAGGCATTTTTGCCATTTTGGTTAAAATGAATGATTATAGTTTAGATGGCTATAATGGCCTTGCAAAAACACAACCTGTTTTAGCAGCCACTAATACTGTATTCTTATTGTCATTAGCTGGTATTCCTTTAACAGCTGGTTTTTTTGCTAAATATTACATGCTAGCTGCGGCTATTAAAAATGGTGGTTCGGTAGTATTGGTAATTATCGCTGTATTATTTGCTGCCGTAAGTGTGTACTACTACTTCAAAGTTATACAAGCCATGTATTTTAAGGAAGGGAATGTTGAAACGTCTGAAATTACAGGTCCATTTAAAATTGGCTTAATAGTGGTGGCTGCTTTAATTATTTTACTAGGCATTTTCCCTACCGCCTTGCTTAGATTCTTTTATTTTTAAGTAGATATTGTAAGATAAATATTTCGTTAAATTTAAGTTATACTAATTTTTTGCTCGCAGAATATGTAGGGTTGATAGTTGGTAGCAATGCCATTTGGACACGTCTATGAATTTAAAGTTAACTATATCGTTTATTTTTATCATTTTATTGGCTTGCTCAAGTTCAACAGATAAAAACGTAAAGAAACAAGAAAGTTTAAACCAAATTGTTGAATTAAAGTTTGACACAGCTATAAAGACTGCACATATTTTAGTAGCACTTTGTGACAATAAATATCAAGGCATTATTCCTGTTCCAAAAGCAATTGGCAATGGCGAAGACTTTGACAATAATCTTTACTGGGGTTGCAGTTATGGAATTCGTTCTTTCTTCAAGGCAAGTAAAAACTGGACATTAATTGCCAAAAAAAAAGTTAGTTCCATAAGACTAGAAAGACTTGTATTTAAGCATAAAACTTCAAATTTCTATCTTGTTTGTGATGCTTATAAAGGACAAAACATTAAAGACTGTACTATTGATTTTTTAAATTCTTCTGCTGGACTTTTAAAAGACACTTTAACTGTAAATGGCAAGACACTTGGTATAAATGGGAATTCAAAACTTGTTGCTTATATAGGACACGATGGCTTAATGGATTTTAGATTAAACCAAAATTTTGTGAATGTAGATAGAAGGAAAAGAGATGTTGTGATTTTAGCTTGTAAGAGTAAGAAATATTTTTCAAGTTATATTCAACAAGCAAAAGCAAATCCGTTGTTGTGGACAAGTGATTTAATGTGTCCAGAGGCATATACCATTCACGACTTGCTAGAGGTTTATACAAAATCACCAACTGACGTTGAGAAAATGAATAATGTAGCTGCTCAGGCATATTCAAAATACCAAAAATGTGGTTTAAGGGCATCAAAGAATTTACTAGTAAGTGGGTTTTAACAAAGGAGGCAGTACTACGAACATTAAGTTTGGCATTATTGGAGTTTCTCGAATATTGCCTTAACATTTGTTCTTTATTGTGCTTTTGTTTGTGCTTCACGTTATATATTTGGCTTCGGTTATGGGCTTACGGAACCTTTGGAATTCACCAACAAGGCCAAGCCCTAGCGATATTTGATGACCGAGTAATTGGCTGCAAATTTGGACGACCACTAAATTGACAAACTTTTGAGTAATCATATTTATATTTTCAGTGGACTTGGAGCAGACGAAAGAGTGTTTCGGAAACTTGATTTTACTGGTTTGACAATTACTTTTATTCATTGGACTATTCCACAAAAAAGAGAAACAATTGAAGATTATGCAACAAGACTTTTAAACCAAATCAAAACGACAAAACCAACATTAGTTGGACTTTCATTTGGTGGAATTATGGCAGTTGAAGTTGCAAAACAAATTGACACAGAAAAAGTAATTTTAATTGCTTCTGCAAAGACAAAAACTGAAATCCCATTTTATTATCGTTTAGCAGGACAACTTAAAATTCACAAACTTTTGCCGACAATACTTTTAAAGAAATCAAACTTTATTTCAAATTGGTTTTTCGGAGTAAGCTCAAGTTTTGACAAAGAACTTTTAAAGACAATTCTCAAAGAAACTGACACTACTTTTTTGACTTGGGCAATTGACAAAATTGTTGGTTGGACAAATCAAACGGAATTGGAAAACTTAAAACACATTCACGGAACAGCAGATCGAATTTTACCAATTCGTTTTATTAACTACAACTTCAAAGTCAATAATGGTGGACACTTTATGACTTTGAACAAAGCAAATGAATTGACAAAACTCATAAGAGAACTTGTATGAAAGCGAAGAAAATCTACTACCAACATTAGGTTTGCCATTATTGGGGCTTCAAGAATATTGCCTCAACATTTGTTCTTTATTGTACTTCAGTTTGGGCTTCACGTAATATATTTGGCTTCGGTTATGGGCTTACGGAACCTTCGGAATTCACCAACAAGGCCAAGCCCTAGTGTTGTGTTTCATTTTTTTGGACACCCTAAGTATTAAAATGTTGACTAAAATAATTTCCATATCTCTCATAATATTGACCCTTTGTGCTTGCGAACAAAACAAGCATAAATCTGTAGAAGAAACAATACATCCAACTGACACTAGTTGCATTGAGGAAATTTTAAATGCAAAATCGGATATTCTAAATCATAAGCTTGTTTTTTGCAATTATGTTGGAAATATTATTTGGCAGCCGTTAAGGGCAGAAAAGGAAATGGATAGTCTCTTGAAACTGCACAATATTGAATATAAAAACGAATCTTCACCTTGCATTATTCAAGAAAATAAAAATTATCATTGTTACTGTGAGTTTATGCAAGAGCAAGTAAATATAAAATACGGTGACAAATTCACGGATTCACTTTTATATATTGCTGACAGTCTATTTATCCTAAAAAATCTTGACAAGATCTACGATAATGGAAGCACAGCGAATAGCTGGGATAAACCACCAGTTTTTCCTGGTGACAGCTCATATGACCAAACAAATCATTCTGGATTGCAAAAGGAATTTGACAAGTTAGTTAAATATACAAACACATACAGATATAAAAAAGGCGAGAATGCAATGGCTATGCTAGAATTCTTTTTGGACATTGACCAAAATGGAAAAGCAAAAATAACCGACACGCAATATGTGTTTTGGGACGATAAGACAAAACAGGAAGATTATAATAAAGAACATTATGAATATCTCAGGAATATTGCAGCAATTCTAATTGAAAATACCAAGTGGACACCTGCAAAAATCAAATCAATCAGCGTTAAATCAAAGAATGACATATTCGTCTACCTAAAATAAAGCGAACGCCCAACATTAGGTTTGCCATTATTGGGGCTTCTCGAATATTGCCTCAACATTTGTTCTTTATTGTGCTTTTGTTTGGGCTTCACGTTATATATTTGGCTTCGGTTATGGGCTTATGAAGCCTTTGGAATTCACCAACAACGCCACTAACAAATCCGTTAGCGGCGTTGTTATTATTTAAAAATCAGTTTCTTATAAACCTAATACTTGTTTCATATTGTAAATGCCTTTTTTACCTACTACAAATTCAGCAGCTAAAACAGCACCACCTGCAAACCCTTCACGGTTGTGAGCGGTATGAATAATCTCAATATCATCTATGGCAGACTTGTATTTTATTTTATGTGTGCCAGGTGCAGGATCTATTCTTTCGCTAATAATTTCTAACTCTTTTGCATTATTGCTAATATGGTTTACCCAAGTTTTTTTACTAGTAATATGTGTTAATACTTGCTCTGCTAAAGTAATTGCAGTACCACTTGGTGCGTCTTTTTTTTCTGTGTGGTGTATTTCTTCTAGCGATACATTGTAGCCTGCATGGTTATTCATTAGTTTGGCTAAATACGTGTTTAGTTCAAAAAATAAATTTACCCCAATGCTATAATTACTTGCATAAACTAGTGCGGCATTTTTAGCTTCACAGTTAGCTTTTACAGCATCCCAATGTGTTAGCCAGCCAGTGCTACCACAAACCACAGGAACTCCTGCTTCAAAGCATTTTTTTAGATTGTTAACTGCACTGTGTGGGCTTGTAAATTCAATGGCTACATCGCATTGTTGTAGGTTGGCAATTGTAAACTCATCTTGATTGGATATATCGAATTTAAAAGCTACTGTATGGCCTTTTGCTACTGCAATAGCCTCAATAGCTTTACCCATTTTACCGTATCCTATAAGTGCAATTTTCATTAGAATTAGTTTGGAATTTAAGATTTGAAATTTCTATTTTTCACGTTTCACCTTTCCCCTTTCACGTTTCCCCATTTCCCCTTTCACATTTCCCTTTTCACGTTTCCCCTTTCCCCTTTCACTTTTCACCTTTCACCACAAATGTGTCTGCGGAACACTCAACCGCCACTTTTGCCAAACCCGTGTTATCGGCTGGCGTTTCTATTGTCAACAAATGTTTTATAGGTTTACTTGATTATTTTTTCCGCTAATAAAAATACTGTTGTACCGAAATTATCTAATTTTCTTGTTTTGAATTGTTTGTCAATTTGTTTTGCTTGTTTAATTGCGGTTTTAACATTCGGTAAAATCAAGTCTTTTTTAATTACTCCTTTAGTATAGCCGCCAAGTAAATTAGATAGTTCCTTTTCTAAAAATCGTTTATTCTTATTTACTTTTTTATTGTCTTTTATTTTTTGTAAAACATCGTCCTCATATTCAGAAATCGTTTTAATATGTAATAAAATCCATAGTTCGAAGGTAGGGTTACTTAGTGCAATATTAAATCCTTGATTGTTACAACTTTCAACTATTTCTTCAAGTTGTTTTTTCGAATTATTCTGGCGGTCTCTATCTATAACCATCCATAATTCATCATTGTCTATTTGATAATGTATTCGATATTCTTCGAGCAAATCTATTACATGCTTTGGAGCACTTTTAGTGTCAGATAAATCTAGTTTCTCTAAAACCTCAATTGATATGTCCTTGACCTTTATAATTTTAGATTTTATATTGAAAAGTTTAAAGTATTCTTCCTCAGTTTTACCTTCACAAGCAATTACAATAATTGAATTAGGCGTTCTTAAACTTTCCTTATTTTGTCTAATACCGAAATTCCTTGGCGTCCTTAATCTAATCATTGTTGTTAGTTTTAAGCCATCCTAAATTTTCAATATCCCCCAAGAAAGGTATAGCCCCATAACGCCCTAGTAAATAATCTTTATTTACTAATTTGTCTGGACGTGGCTTAAATTCATCTAAACAATATAAGTTTGATTCGCTAAACTCATTTTTTTCAACGAACCATATAGCATCTTTTCGAACCAATTTTAAATCAAGTAAGCTAGACTCGTGAGTAGTAAATATCAATTGACTAGAAAGTCCTTGAGAATTTTTAAGGAATAATTCAAGAATACCTTTTGTCAAAATTGGATGAAGGCTTCTATCTATTTCATCAATTATATAAACTACATCTTCATTGGCTAAATTGGTTAAAGCAGGAATAAAATCAAATACTCTTTGTGTGCCATCTGACTCTTCATTTGTTTCAAAAAATTCAAATTGTTTTGAATTTTTTACCTTATGCTTTGTTTTTAGTCGAACAATAATTGTCTCCCCATTTTCCTTTTTTAATATTGAATAACGTTCGTCATTTATGCTAATAATCGTCTTTTTATTAGGTTCTAAGTCTTTGGTAAAACTTTCCTTCAATTTTTCTGGAAAATGGGCCAATGTCTTTTCGAAATCAAGATTAACACTTTCTATGCCTTCTATGCCTAAATTGAAAATCTTTAAAAACTCGCAGAATGCTTTTGACAAATCTGTGTCTTCTCCAATAAAATCTATTTCGCCAAATTTTTGAGTAGGTTTAATTATTGTTAGTTTTTTTGTAAACCAGTCATAAACATCAAATATTGGTGATGCAGGCTCAATATCTCTAATAAAATTCGAATCTACTTGTCCAAGAAAAAGCAGATGATTTGGTAGGTTCTTTCCTATTAAATCTAGTCTGTTTTTATCATCCTTTTTTAATTTTACTTTTATTTCAACCGTTGAAGATTCGTCCTCATTAGTTGTTCTTTGATAAATTAATTTTTCAGTGGACTTGGTTATTTCAAAAAGCCATTCTTCAATAATTTTCCTTGTACTTAAATTAAGTGCAAAACCAAAGTTGTAAACTTTGTCTCGAATTTTAATTTCAAAATCAAATTTAGATGGGTCTTTAATTTTACCTTTTTCTAGTCTAAAATAGCTATTAAAAATATCAACATTTTTTGTTCCGTTCCTGATAATGATTTTTGCACAATTAATTGCTTTGATTAAATTGGATTTACCTGAAGCATTAGCACCGTAAATAATTCCTGTTTTAAGTGCGTAAATGTCACTAGATATTAGGATGGTTTGTTCTGGTAACGTTCTAGATTGTCTTGCGTATAAAGAGAATTCGATTTCTTTATTGAATGACAAAAAATTCTCTGTTCTTAATCGTAGTAACATCGTTTTGCCTTATATTTCTGCAAATATGGTGATAAAATCACACAAAAAGCACTTTTATGTCGAAAAACTGTTTTTTTATTAAAATAAAAGTTCTCGGATTCGTGATTTTACAAAAGTCCTATGTCTATTTGGGTGGCTGTCTACGCTTGCTGGTAACACATTTCCCCTTTCACTTTTCCCCTTTCACGTTTCACATTGTTAGCGCCTGAAATAAGTTGACCGTTTTAAGGGTATTTTCAAACACTTAAAA
>JASGCX010000042.1 GCA_030053925.1 Flavobacterium sp. | reverse complement strand
TACCCCATAAAGTTTTTTAGTATTATTGATTTTATCATCTTTTTAAAATAGACCTGTTAAGTTGCGAAGTTAGTAGTAAACCTTAGATTATTAGTTAGTTTACCAAAAGCCGTTTTTACGTTATTGCGGTTGTTAAATGGAGCCGCACAACTCAAAAATAGACGAAAGTCAGGTGTAACAAACTATCAATTAATGGCGGTAATATCGCAAGGCAAAGTTTGGTAACAGAAACAATAACGCTCAACAAACTTGCAGACGAATTTGAAACTGATGATATAGTAAAAACGGCTTTGGCATTACTAAATTTAACCAATTGGGGTGGTGTACTTAAACAAGCGAATGTAGATTTTAATGATACTTATTTGGTGCGAAATGTAGAATATGCCGAACCACCAAAAGGCGATATTTTGGAACTACACAAAGTTGTAGAAGCCAAATTCGATATTTTGAAAAGACATATTGAGGGGTATGTATTAATGACACTACTAAGTAATAGCCAATCAGCATAGAAATAAGGTTTTGTGTGAATTTTCAAGTAAATTTGAACAATAAAATACGTAGTTATGGGCTTAGTATATGCAGATATTACACTAATTAATGGCGAAGATTTAATACTTGCCAAACGTAACATAATTGGTGAGGAGGAAATAAAAGAAATGACCGTTAGTATGCTTGCAGATTCGGGTGCTTACATGATGGCTATTAATGAGAACATTCAAGAACAATTACAATTGCCATTTATTCAAAAAAGAAAAGCGCAAATGGCAAATGGTTCTATTGAAGAATACGATGTAGTAGGCCCACTAGAAGTAAGGTTTAAAAACAGACGTTGTATGGTTGATGCCATGGTATTACGAGGAGATAACGAGCCTCTACTTGGTGCTATACCAATGGAAGACATGGATGTGCTAATACATCCACTAAGGCAGGAATTAATTGTTCACCCAGATCATCCTTATTTTGCACAAATGAAAATGAAATAATGGTAAACTATTAGGTAAAAAAGCTGCGAAAATTGGTTTTGTTTGCAGCTTTTTTATAACCCTTCTTTAAAAATAGCTTGCAATACCTTGCTGTCTATATCGCTTAGCTTATTGATGTACAAACAGCCTTTGCCAGTTTTGTGTTTGCCAAGTTTTGCAAGCAAGCCTTGTTCGTCTTTAACAGCAGCACTTACATACAACGCAAAGTTTTGCTTGCGTGGCGAAAAGCCCATAATAAACCAATCTAATTCTCTGCCAGTTTCATATACCAAGCGTTTATTGCCAAAGCCAATAATGGCAGGTCCCCACATTTTGGGCTTTGCCTTTGTAATTGCTTCCATCATAGCAAGTATGGTAAACGCATCTTGCCGTTTTTGTTCATCGGTAATAGTGTTTAAAAAAGCATCAACACTAGCATCTGTTTGTTTGGTTTTTAGTTCAGCCATGGCAGTATATTTTTGGTAATGAAGGTTTAACCAAAGTTATTGATTTTGCCAAAAACATTTGCCCTCAAATAAATTAGATTTATACAGAAATAAGTTAGACTTATTATACACTTGAATCTGCTACAATTGGTGTAATAAGCTATTTAATAAAAAAGGCTTCGTTGCATTGCCACAACAAAGCCTTGTATATAGTTTATTAAAAGCACCAGTTAGTTTAATCCCACACCAATGCGCTAGCACCTAAAATAGCAGCATCGCTTTCTTTAAGATTGCTAAACATTAGTTGCACCTTGTTTTTAAACACTTGAATTAAATTCTTTTCCATGGCTTCTTTGGTAGGGTTCATAATGTAGCTACCAGCTTTGGTAAGGCCACCAAATAAAATAATGGCTTGCGGCGAAGAGAACATTACAAAGTTGGCCAAGGCTTCGCCTAAAATTTCGCCGGTAAAATCAAAAATACCTTTTGCTATTTCATCGCCTTTTATAGCACATTCGTACACCGTTTGGCTAGTTAGGTTTTCTTCTGCAAAGTCTCTAAGCAAGCTTACTTTGGTAGGATTAGCCGCTAAAAATTCTACAGCCGTATCTCTAACACCGGTTGCCGAAGCGTAAGATTCTAAACAACCACGGCTGCCTGTACCTCTGTGCAATCTACCACCATGTCGCACAATTACGTGGCCTAATTCGCCAGCAAATCCATCGTGACCAACCACCATTTTACCATCAATTACAATACCGCTACCTACACCTGTGCCAAGTGTAATGGTTATAAAATGTTTCATGCCTTTGGCTGCACCATACATCATTTCGCCCATTGCAGCAGCATTGGCATCGTTGGTAAGGGTGGTTTTAATGTCAAATTTTTCGGTAAGTAAATGTGCAATAGGTACAATGCCTTGCCAATGTAAATTGGCTGCATACTCAATATTGCCAGTGTACAAATTGCCATTAGGTGCCCCCATACCTATGCCAATCATATTTTCTTTGCCGCCACGTCTGTCAATCATTGGTTGTAACTTTTTGTGTAGTTCATCTACAAAAAAGTTCACTGGTTTTTCACTAGCTGTAGGTATTCTATCCTGCTCAAGTATATTGCCTTCATTATCTACAATACCAAATTTTGCGGTGGTGCCGCCAAGGTCTATACCTACTGCATATTGAGGGGTTGTTGTACTCATCGTTATCTATGGTTAATATCTATTGTTAAAAAACTGCGCTGCGCAAAATTAATGGCCACCGCCTTTTGCCACCACATCATAATCTATACCTTGTGCTTTTAAAATGGTTTTCGCTTTTATGGCATAAAATGCAAGGTAGGCAAAGCAAGCAACGCCTACAATGTAGCTATATTGAATGCCAAGTAAATGCTCAGAAGCAACATAACCTTGTAAGTAGCTAATAAAGCCTCCACCCATAATCATCATAATTAAGAAACTGCTGCCTTCATTGGTGTGCCTGCCTAAGCCAGCCACTGCTAATGTGAAGATACAAGGCCATAATGTGCTACAAAATAAGCCAACACTTACAAAAGCATAAATGCTAACTGTGCCTGTAGTAAGCATGCCTATAACCAAAGCTGTAATACCCATTAACGAGAAAATAAGTAACATTTTTGCAGGGCTTCCTTTACTTAAAATGTCACCAATAATCATAGCGATAATTACAAAGCCATATAGATAGAACGATGAAACATCGTGCTGTGCAATCATGTTTACAATAATGAATACTGCAAATGCAATGTATGGCATGAAGAATTTAAGAATGTCTTTTGCTGATTTTGACATGTCAAACGCACCAATACTAGCCGTCCATCTACCAATCATTAAACTAGCCCAATACAATGAAATATAAGGCGCAACTTTATCGGTACTGATAGCCATTTTTTGTTTTAAAAACTCTGGTAAGTTGCTAGCTGTAGCTACTTCTACACCTACATAAACGAATATACCAATCATGCCCATCCAAAGTTGTGGATATTGAAAAGCGTATTTTTTATGAAGCACTTTGCTTGTATTGCCAGCTTCTTCAGTAGCTACATTATCAAGGTCTATTTTATTAGGTACTGAAGAAAATTTTAAGAACACAGCAACTAGTAAAAATGCTAGGCCTAGAATAAGGTAAGGTATTTTAACGCTACCAATACTTGCCTCAGTATTAGCTGAATTAACGCTGCCAAAAATGGCAAAGCTTACAAGCAAGGGGCCAATAGTAGTACCAAAATTATTTACACCACCAGCCATGCTTAAGCGTTGTGAACCTGTTTTAGGATCACCCATAACTACGGCCAAAGGATTTGCAGCAATTTGCTGTAACGAAAAACCTAAGGCAACAACAAATAAACCTGTAATCATTAAGATAAATGAACTGTTATTAGCTGCTGGATAAAATAGTAGTGTACCAATTGCTGAAATAATTAAGCCTAGTGCAATACCATTTTTGTAACCAATTTTATTCAATAAATCACTACCAATAAACTTAGAAATAATAAGGTAAATGATAGAACCAACTGTATAAGCAATGTAAAATGCAACGGCCACTAATTGACTTTCTGCTTGCGATAACACGAAAGCTTTTTTAAATACAGGGATTAAAATATCGTTGCTAGCGGCAACAAAACCCCAGAAGAAGAATACGGTAATTAATGTGCCGAATTGACCCCATTTAGTTTTTTGATTCATATTACAAACATTTTTTTGTTAGGGGCTGAAAATAAAGAGTTTTATTTACATTAAATTGTTTGCTTAAAATTTGTTGTAAAAATATTAATCCTTAATTTGGATTTTTCTTTTACAAAACACGGTTATCTATATGGAAATAATTCACGTAAGTGCAGAGTGTTACCCTATGGCAAAAGCAGGTGGCTTAGGCGATGTAGTAGGTGCTTTGCCTAAATATCAATGCAAGGCCGGCCATCACGCCAAAGTGGTGATGCCAATGTACCGAACTAAGTTTTTATACAACAACGAGTGGGTGGTTGATTTTAAAGGCAGTGCCTATATTGGTAATCGATATTTTGATTTTACCATTATTAGAGAAGCTTCCAATAAACTTGGCTACGATTTGTTTTTGGTAGATATTAATGGCTTGCTTGACCGTGAAAAAATTTATGGTTACAGCGATGATACCGAACGGTTTATTGCTTTTCAAATTGCAGTACTCTCTTGGTTAAATAGTTGGCAGCATCAACCCGATATTATTCATGTGCACGACTATCATGCTGGCCTAATACCCTTTATGTTGAAGAACTGCTTTGCTTTTAAACGGATGGCTTATGTTAAAACTGTTTTAACCATTCACAATGCACAATACCAAGGTTGGATTGGTTGGGATAAAGCCAATTTAATACCTGCTTATGATGGCTATAAATGGGGCGATTTAGATTGGAATAACAACATCAATCCATTAGCTAGTGCCGTAAAATGTGCTTGGAAAGTTACCACAGTAAGCCCTAGTTATATGGCCGAACTACGCTACAATAGCAATGGTTTAGAAGATTTATTTGAGTATGAAAAAGGTAAGTGTGTAGGCATTTTAAATGGTATTGATAACGAAGTTTGGAATCCTCAAACAGACCCTTACCTTACCAATAACTTTTCTGTAAAAACTGTTGACAGCGGTAAAAAGAAGAATAAAAAGCAAATTTGTGAAACTTATGGCTTAGACGAAAAACTGCCTTTGTTTGTATTTATTGGCAGGCTTGTAGGCGAAAAAGCCGCCGATATTTTACCCGCAGCATTTTTAAACGCCTTATACCATCAGCACGGCAAAGCTTGCTACATGGTGCTTGGTAGTGGCGATAAGCATGTAGAGTGGGATCTAAATAATATTACTAGTCAATATAGAGGCTATTACAACGCTGTTATTGGTTACGATGAAGCCCTGAGCCATCAATTATATGCTGCTGCCGACTTTTTGTTAATGCCAAGTAGGGTAGAACCTTGTGGTTTAAATCAAATGTACGCTTTGCGATATGGTACTGTACCAATGGTTAGAAGTACAGGTGGCTTACAAGATACCGTAAAAGATATGGGTGAATGGGAAGGCTTTGGCATTAGATTTAACCACGCCACAGTTGCCGATCTGGCACATTCAATTTACAGAGCAATAGAAGTACACAAACACAAAACACATCTTGCATGGATGCGTAAATACATAATGGAAATAGACCACAGTTGGGAAGCAGTTGTTGAGGCCTATACCCATGTGTATAAAAGTGCTTAATGACTACTTTTTTGAAGCTAACCAAACATTTATCTAATTTTTTTTTAGCCAAATTATATTAGTCAAGTGCTTTCGCCCTAACTTTCCGTCCTATCTATTTGAATTACTTATTTAATTACAAAAAAACTTTTTAACCCCACTCTTATGACATCTTTAAGTAAAAAAATTGTTGCAGTAATATTAGGTGGTGGCGCCGGTAGTAGATTATACCCGCTTACCGCATCACGTTCTAAACCCGCAGTACCAGTAGCTGGTAAATACCGTTTAGTAGATATTCCTATTAGTAACTGTATGAATAGCGGCATCAACCGAATGTTCGTTTTAACACAGTTTAACTCTGCTTCTTTAAACAAGCACATTAAAAACACGTATCATTTTAGCGCATTCAGTACTGGTTTTGTAGATATTTTGGCAGCAGAACAAACGCCAGATAATCCAGGTTGGTTTCAAGGTACAGCCGATGCCGTGCGACAATCTTTGCGGCACATTTCAAACTTAGAGTTTGAATACATTTTAATACTAAGTGGCGACCAATTGTATCAAATGGATTTCGTACAAATGATAACAGACCATTGTAAGCGTGGTGCCGATATTTCTATTGCCACTATTCCTGTACATGCAAATGATGCTACTGAATTTGGTATTCTTAAAACCGATGAAGCAGGTATGATTGCATCGTTTGTAGAAAAACCTAAAAAAGAAGTACTTGGCGATTGGACAAGCACTACAAGTGCCGCTATGCAACAGCAGGGTAGGGTGTACTTAGCATCGATGGGTATTTATATTTTCAACAAATCTGTATTAAATGCCTTGTTGAAAGACCATCACCCAAATGCTACCGACTTTGGTAAAGAAATAATACCAAATGCTATTGAAAACTATAAAGTAGCCAGCTATCAATACGAAGGTTACTGGACAGACATTGGAAATATTGCATCTTTCTACGAAGCCAACTTGGCTTTAACTGCCGAAGTTCCAGAATTTAATTTATTTGATAATGATAATGTGGTGTACACAAGACCACGTATGTTGCCACCAACAAAAATTAGTGGCACTACTTTAGAAAAAACATTAATAGCAGAAGGTTCTATCATTAATGCAAGTAGATTAGAGTATTGTGTAGTAGGTATTAGAGCAAGAATTGGTTACGGTACCACAGTTGTTAGTAGCTACATTATGGGTAATGATTACTACGAAACAATAGAAGTAATGCAGGAAAATGTAAGCAAAGGCATCCCTAAAATGGGGATAGGTGAGCGTTGCTACATTAAAGATGCCATTATTGATAAAAACTGCCGTATTGGCGATGATGTACGCATTAATGGTGGTAAGCATTTAGAAAATACAGACCACCCATTATACAGCGTAAAAGATGGCATTGTAGTGGTTAAAAAAGGTGCTATTTTCCCAAATGGTTTTGTGATTTAACTTTCAATTTCTAAGCATGAATACACTACTGTTAAAAGAAAAATTGCATCAGTATATAGATGATAGCGATGACAAACTTTTGAAAATAATGTATGCCATTGCTAAAGAATACAATGAAGATGATTCTATCGAAGATGCTGATGTCATCTTACTAGACGCAAGAAAAGAAAAGCGATTAAGTGGTGAAAGTAAACTGTACAGTTGGGCTGAAGCCAAAAGAAACATCAAATATTAAAAACTAAAAAAACATTTTTAACATCCGCACACTTGCGGATGTTTTTTTACATTATTTTGCAACGTGTAAAAATTACACAATTATACTTCTAAACAATTGCTTGCTATGACTAATTCAAATTCAGCAACTAAAATTTCAACTGTTGTTGCTAAACCCAAACTATCATTGGTACAAATTTTTACAATGAGCTTTGGTTTTTTGGGTATTCAATTTGGTTTTGCATTACAAAATGGCAATACCAGCCGCATTTTGCGTTCTTATGGTGCCGATGTGGACCAACTGCCCATGTTTTGGATAGTTGCACCACTAGTAGGTATGATTGTTCAACCGCTAATAGGTCATTACAGCGATAAAACATGGAACAAAATTGGTCGTAGAAAACCTTATTTTTTAACAGGTGCAATTTTATCTTCATTAGCATTATTGTTTTTGCCAAATTCTGGTGCCTTATCTTCCATCGTTCCTGCATTATGGGTTGGTGCAGGTATGGTAATGATTATGGATGCCTCTTTTAATGTAGCCATGGAACCATTTAGAGCATTGGTAGCCGATAATTTGCCTAACTCGCAACGTACTGTTGGCTTTTCTATACAAACTTTTTTAATTGGCTTGGGTGCTGTAGTTGGTTCTGCTTTACCAGAACTGTTAGGTAAAAACGGTTTTAGTATGGAAACCGTAAAAGACGGTGTTGCAGATAATATTAAGTACGCATTTTATATTGGTGCTGCCGTTTTTATGATAGCCATTTTAATTACAGTTTTTTTCTCAAAAGAATATTCACCACAAGAATATGAGCAATTTCATGGCAAAAACAACGAACCCGATAGGCCCGTTTTGAGCGAAATTTTTAAAGATTTTGCGAAAATGCCAAAAACAATGAAACAACTCGGTTTGGTACAATTTTTTTCATGGTTTGCACTTTTTAGTATGTGGGTGTTTACTACCGATGCTGTTGCTACGCACGTTTATGGTTTAACTGGCGACTACAGTAAAAGTATTGCCTACAACGAGGCTGGTAATAAAGTAAGTTCAGCATTTGGTGTGTATAATTTGGTGGCAATGGTGTATGCTTTGTTTTTGCCAATAATTGCCAAGTTTATTGGTCGTAAAGCCACACACGCTTCTTCGTTATTAGCTGGTGGCCTTGGCTTAATATCTATTTATTTTATCAAAGACCCTAACATGGTAACATTTTCTATGGTAGGAATTGGGCTTGCTTGGGCAAGTATTTTATCAATGCCTTATGTAATATTAGCAGGTTCAATACCAGCAGGTAAATTGGGTATTTATATGGGTATTTTTAATTTTTTTATTACCATGCCACAAATTGTTAATGGTATTTTGGGTGGTTGGATAGTGAAGCATCTGTACGGTAATCAGCCTATTTATGCCATTGTGTTGGCAGGGGTATTTATGCTTTGTGCAGCAGTAAGTTGCCTATTTGTACAAGATGCCAATAACACTCAAGCGCAAAGTGTTTAAAAATTATTATTAAACCAACGCTAGTACTACTATTTAGCTGCCGTTGCGGCGCACACTGCGGCTGTAGAATGTACATTGGCAATAGTGCAGTACGCACAAATATTTTATAAATTAATCATTATGAAGAAGAAGTTACTTTTCCTGTGCTTGTTGGCTAGTTCATTTGCTAGTAATATTAACGCACAAAACATAGATGTGTATCCTAGCAATTGGTGGGTAGGCATGAAATGGCACAATGTGCAATTGCTAGTAAAGGCTGATAAAGAAGGCTTAAACAAGCAACAAGTGTCTATCAAATATCCCGGTGTTAGTATTACTAAAGTACATCAGCTTGATAATAGTAAATACCTAGCTGTAGATGTGGCTATTGCGCCTACTGCTAAAGCTGGTAACGTGGCTATCACATTTACCGAAGGTGGCAAAACTACTGCTGTACAATGGCCTTTAAAACCTCGCCGTAAAGGCATGGGTACAACGTTTGCCAAAGGCGTTAACTCATCAGATTTTATTTACTTTTTAATGCCCGATAGGTTTAGCAATGGTGATGTAAGCAACGATAAAATTGCTGGTATGCGTGACCAATCGCTTAACAGAGATTCGATGTACTTGCGCCATGGCGGCGATTTACAAGGCGTTATAAACCACCTAGATTATTTGCAAAGCCTTGGTGTAACTACCTTGTGGATGACACCCGTGCTTGAAAACGATATGCCTAACCGTACAGAACATGGTTATGCATTTACCAATCATTTTAAAATAGACCCACGCTATGGCGGCAGCGAAGCTTACAAAAAACTAAGCGATGCCTTGCACCAACGTGGCATGAAACTGATACAAGATGCTGTGTACAATCACGTAGGCAGTTATCATTTTACATTTTTAGACCAACCCACCAAAGATTGGTACCACCAATGGCCTACTTACACTGGCACTAGCTTTAAAGACCAACCTTTGTTTGACCCCTATGGCTCTAAAAAAGATGCTACCATTACCACAGACGGTTGGTTTGTACCGCAAATGCCCGACCTTAATCACAGCAACCCTTATGTGGCTAATTTCTTAATTGAACATGCTTTGTGGTGTGTTGAAGAGTTTGGTGTAGATGGCTGGCGCATTGATACCTATATATACAACGATATGGGTTTTATGAACCGCTGCAACAAAGCCTTAACCGATGAATACCCTGCTATAACCATGTTTGGCGAAAATTGGGTACATGGCGTAGTTAACCAAAGCTATTTTGTACAAAACAATTTAAACATAACTAAGAAAAGCAACTTGCAAGGTTCGGTTGATTTTCAAACTTTGTTTTATGGTATACAACCTGCGCTTAACGAAAAATATGGCTGGACAGAAGGCGTGACCAAACTATACAACACTTTGGCGCAAGACTTTGTGTATAAAGATGCCACTCGCAATGTTATTTTCTTAGACAACCACGATATGACACGCTTTTTTACCACGGTAAAAGGCGATGTAGAAAAGCAAAAAATGGGTATTCAATGGTTGCTCACTTGTAGAGGCATCCCTCAATTGTACTACGGTACAGAAATATTAATGGCTGGTGAAAGTAACCCCGATGGCTTGGTGCGTTTAGATTTTGCAGGTGGCTGGCAAGGCGATAAAAAGAGTGCTTTTACAGGTGCAGGATTAAGTGCCGATGAAAAATCGGTGCAAGATTTAGTGAAGAAATTAGGTACGTATCGCTTAACATCATCGGCTTTAAAAACAGGTAAATTGATGCAGTACCTGCCAGATGATGGCTTGTATGTGTACTTTAGATACGATGCTAACCAAACCGTTATGTGCGTGATGAATACCAGTGAAAAAGATAAAACTGTAAACTTTAGTAATTATACCGAACGCACCACAGGTTTTACAAAAGCTACCGATGTTGTAACCAATAACAACCTAGGCAACCAATTTAAGGTTGCTGCTAAACGTATGTTGGTGTTGCAGTTGGGTAAATAGATGGCGGTGTTAATGTTGCTATCTGTTGCTGCATAAAGTACTAAACATACCAAATAGGTATTGGTAGGGCAATGCAACAAAGTATTATAGCTGTACAAAAACTGGTTACATAAAAAAATCCCCACGCAATTATTGCATGGGGATTTTTGTTTTGAAGAGCGTTTTGTATATAAGGTTACAACATAAAATTCCACAGATATTTTGTGCCATAATCACCCCAGCGGGCTTTTAGTTTGGTAAGGTCTGCTTCAAGTTGCTGCCACGTAGTTTTTTTGCCTTTTTGTGTTGGTGTGGTTTGTGTAGCCGTTGGTTGTACAAGTTCTAGCTTGGTGGCAAACCATGTAGTGTGTAAACGTGGTACTGCAAGGCCAAGTATTAAACCCGGTAAACCGCCAAAACTTTCAGGGCCGCTGCTTATCATAATTTGGTCGGTATAAAAAGCTACTACATATACGCTGTCGCAAATTTTTGTAACTGCTTTTTTGCACTCAAAGCCTGCAATGGTGCGTGTTTCATCGGTAATGCGCCATTGATAATTACGCATACTATCTTGTAGTAAGTATTGTGTTTCAAACACTTCTTTTTGTAAGGCAATGCGATTGTTTTCGCAGTCTTTTATAGTTACATCAGTGCTTGATGGTTTGCCTCGCCACAAGTATTTATTATCTAGATTTTCTTTGGCTAGTTTAAATGATGACTTATTATTGGCAAACTGCAATTCGTACACATCACGTACAAACTTTGGATAGTTTTTGCGCATTTGTTGTATCCATTCGCCTTCGTTGTGTTCATCATCTAAAACACTATGTTGGTTGTAGGTTTTCTCGTATTCAACCCTGCCTGCTGTAATAAACTGTGTTTGCGCAAAGCTTGTGAGGGTAAGCATTGTAAGCAATGATGCTAATAGTATTTTCATGATTTTTCTGTTTTTTTTATTAATAAATAGCTAGCTGATGCTGTTGATTTTTGCAGATAAGCGAGACTGCTTTCTAAATATTCTGCGTTATCTGCCAGAGATAGTCCTAGTTACTTGGTTTGCCATTTTTACTAAAGTTGAAAATGAGCGTTAGCAAGAAATAGCGTTGAATGGTTTGGCTAGATGTTTCGGTAATAAAGTTGCTAGTGATGTTACGATTAATACCTTGGTTTTGCTTGAAGATATCGTTTACAGAAGCTTTTATTTGCCAGTTTTCATTTTTATCAATTGACTTTTTGATAGAAGCATTAACAATGAAAATGTCTCTCTGATTAGCAAAAGCGGCTGTTTTTTGATACACGGTAATATCTTCATCAATGTTTAAATACCATTTTTTGGGTAGCTTCATTTCTACTTCACCATACGATTCGTAAGTCCAATATTTGGTTTCAATGTTATTGTTAATAGACGATTTTGAGCGGTTATGATTTGCGCCTGCACCAAGATAAAAACTTAGCCATTTATCGCTGTTGTAATTAAGATTGATGTTGTAGCCAAGGCGTACATTATCGTTAACGTTTTTTTGATTGTTCACATAATTTACGCTCCTTCTTATGCTTGGGTTAAAATCAAAACCTAGGTTGAATTTTTTAAAGATGGTCATGCTGTAACTAAAGTACATTCTACCATTATAGTTACCATCTACGTTGATGCTTTGGTTTACACGTCTACCAAGTGTATCTACCTTGCTCAAATTACTAATAGCATTGTTAACCGTAGAGAAGTTAGCATTAACATAAATACCTCTGCCTTTTAACACCTTATAGTCATTAAAATTAAGGCTGAAAGTATTGGTAAATTCTTGTTGCAAATCTTTATTACCAATGTTTATGTTTAGTGGGTCCGAATTATCTCGCAAAGGTTGTATTTGCTGTAAAGATGGATTTCTAGTGTTGCCATTGTAGCCAATAATGAGGCGTGTTTGCTTTGCAAAATTATAGTTGAAACTCGCTGCAGGCAGTAAGTTGGTAAAATTGATATTGCGCTTGTCACCAGTAAAAACATCTGTTTGTTTAAAGCTTACTGTGCCTAAGCCTGTACCTACCGAGAAGTTAATTTTTTTGCCAGTGTAGCGTACATTAAAACCTCCTGTATGCGCATGATTGTTGTATAAATAGTGGTTGCTTAACGAGTCTACAAATTGGTTATAATCATTAGTGCCTTTACTATATGTGATACGTGATGCATCGTTGGTGTTTAATGCGTATTTATAGTTTACTTCTACAAATGTGTTTTTCCAAAGTGGTTCTGTGTAAGATGCTTTAGCAGCAATGGTTTTAGCGTTGTCTTCATTGGGTTTATATTGGTCAATGTTTTCATTGCTGTTAATTGCACCTAGTTTGGTATAGTAGTTATTAACCGATTTTAAGTAAGCCTTATTATTGTTGTTGTTAAAATTAAAGTCAGCAGTAAGTGACATGGTTCTACCTTTTTTCTGAAAACGCTTACGGTAAAATAGTGTGGTGTTAAGGCTTTTGTTATTGCTAATACTAGATGAGTATCTATCAGTTTCATTAATTAAAAAGCTGCCATTTACATACCTAGCGTTACCAATGGTTCTACCAGAATTATCGCCTGTTGTAATGCCGGCAGCAAGTGTTATTTTCAAAGAACTTGTGCTGTCAATAGTCCAATCGTACACGTTTTTTATGCGGTTACGTGTTTTAAAACTGGTAAAATTTTGTTCTTGCAGGTTAGTAAAACTAGAGTCGCCGTTAAGAATGTTTTGCGTAATGGTTTTGGTGGTACCATTCACTCGAAGGTTGTTATACTGATAATTACCATTAATATTTTGCTTGTCTTGATTCCATTTTTTACTGTATTGCAAGCCTGCAGTTAAAGCATTTGGTAAACCCGAACTATTGCTAAACTCATCACCATTGTTATAAAAATATACGCTACCATCATCACCAAATTCGGTATTGGTATTTATATTGCCGCCATAATTGTCTCTTTCTTGCCAGTTTAAGCTTTCAAACTTTGTATTGTCGTAAGTAATGTAACCAGCTATTTTGCGTTTGCCTTTAAAGGCATTGGCTAAAATTTTACCAGACTTGTAATAGTCAAAGTCGGTACCGCCTTCAGCTTTACCAAAATAGCCTTTCTTCTTGTCGTCTTTTAATTGTAGGTTAATGGTTTTAGTTTTTACGCCATCATCTATACCGCTAAAAGTGGCCTGATCACTTTTTTTGTCAAATACTTGTACCGTATTTACTGCATCTGCACGTAAGGTTTGTGCTACTACAGCAGGGTCGTCACTAAAAAACTCTTCTCCATCTACCAATATTTTTTCTACTTTTTGGCCTTGTGTGGTTATTTCGCCTTTGCTATTAACTTGTATGCCTGGCATACGTTTTAGTAAGTCTTGCACATTGGCATTGGGGCCTACTTTAAAGCTATCTGCTTTGTATTCTGTGGTATCGCCTTTTATACGAATGGCAGATATTTTTTGTTTTACAATTACTTCCTCCAGCAATTTCACTTTTTCAATCAATGCAATGGTGCCAAGTGTTTTGGTACTGTTAGCTTCAAGGCTAAAATTATCTACATAATCTGCGTAAAATGGGTAGGTTATTTGCAGTATGTAATTGCCTGCGAGAATATTTTTCAGTTCAAAATTGCCATTGGCATCAACTCTTGTGTATTTCAGTAGTACACTGTCTTTTTGCTTTATAATAGATACTACTGCATGTTGTAAACTTTGCTTGTTGGTAGTGTCTATCAGCTTGCCTTTAATGCTTGCTTGTTGGGCCCACGATACGATAGATAGTAGCACCGAAATGCTAAAAAGAAGTGTTAGTTTTTTCATTTGTTGTTTTTATGTGTTTACCCTAAAACTAATGTGGCTAATTGCATGTAAAATGTATAAATTGCGTTACATAAACTAATAAATTAGTTGTAATAAAATGTTAATTATTATCAATGGTTGCTATGCCTAAAAATACACTGTTGCAAGAAGATGCTAATTCAATAAACCCAAGAGAACAAAACATAAAAAAAGTTGGAATGGTAGCCGAAAAAAAATACGAAGATTCTCATTTTATAGATACACAACAACCCGTTTGGAACTACTCTTTATTTACCGATGAAGATGTGCACAACTTTCAAAACGGTACGCACTATAACTTGTATAAAGTGTTTGGCAATACGCAACTAACCGTGCTAGGGATAGATGGTACTTACTTTGCTGTGTGGGCACCAAATGCAACATTCATAAGCGTTACAGGCTATTTTAATAAATGGGATAAAACAGCGCATCCACTAAAAGTAAGGCAAGATAGTTCGGGCATTTGGGAAGGTTTTATACCCAATATTTTAAAAGGAGAGGCTTATAAATACCATATTCATGGCTACGAAAATGCACGACTAGATAAGGCAGATCCATTTGCACATTTCTCTGAAATACGCCCATTCACTGCATCTATCACTTGGGCTACTGACTACAATTGGCAGGACGATAAATGGATGCAAGAACGCAAACAACACAATGCACTAAATGCACCTTACTCTGTGTACGAAATGCACTTGGCTAGCTGGATGCGACCAGATAAAAACGATGAAGAAAGCTATAATACTTATGGCGATATAGCAGCACTGTTGGTACCTTACCTAAAAGAAATGGCTTTTACCCACGTTGAGTTTATGCCTGTAATGGAGCATCCGTTTGATGGTAGTTGGGGCTATCAAGGTACGGGCTTTTTTGCCCCTACTAGTCGCTTTGGCAACCCACAAGATTTTGCTTACTTGGTAGATTGCCTGCACCAAGCAGGCATTGGTGTAATACTCGATTGGGTGCCTTCGCATTTTCCTTACGATGCACATGGTTTGTACTTATTTGATGGTACACATACCTACGAATATGCCGATATGCGCAAGGGTTTTCATCCAGATTGGAACAGCTATATTTTTAACTATAAACGTGGTGAAATAAAGAGCTTTTTAATTAGTAGTGCTCGTTTTTGGTACGATCAATTTCACATTGATGGCTTGCGTGTAGATGCCGTGAGTTCTATGCTGCGCCTCGATTATAGCCGTGAAGAAGGCGAATGGGAACCAAATGAATACGGTGGTAATGGCAATATTGAAGCCATTGCTTTTATTAAAGACCTTAACGAAACTTTGTACAGAGATTTTCCTGATACACAAACCATTGCAGAAGAAGCAACAGACTGGCCAGGCATAAGCAAACCCACTTTTGAAGGCGGCTTAGGCTTTGGTATGAAATGGATGATGGGTTGGATGCACGATACGCTAGATTACTTTAAAATAGACCCTTTGCTGCGCAAAGGTTCGCAGAATAAGTTTACGTTTAGCATGGCTTACTTTAACGACGAAAACTTTATGCTACCACTTAGTCACGATGAAGTAGTGCATGGCAAAAGCCCCATGATTTACAAAATGCCTGGCGATGAGTGGCAAAAGTTTGCCAACCTACGCTTGCTATATACCTACATGTTTACGCATCCTGGAGCTAAGTTGTTGTTTATGGGCGATGAATTTGCGCAAACTGCCGAATGGAATTACAAAACCGAACTACAATGGGATTTATTAAAACATGTAAGTCATGGTGGTATGAAATATTGTGTGCAAAAGCTAAATGAACTCTACCGTGGTCAGCCCGCTTTGTACGAAAAACAATTTGGCAATGATGGCTTTGAATGGATAGACCTAAACCACCGAGACGAATGTGTAATGGTGTACAAGCGCAAAGGCGAATTACCCGAAAATGATGTAGTGGTAGTGCTAAACATGACACCTGTAGTGCGCATGAATTGGGAAATTTATGTGCATGGCAAAAGCGAGTGGCAAGAAATATTTAACAGTAACGACAAAGCTTATTGGGGCACAGGCAATGTGTTTAACCCCACAATAAAAGCTGAATTGGTAGATGAAGACACTAAATGCTATAAACTCACATTGCATTTGCCGCCGTTGGCAGGTGTGGTGTTGGGGTAGTGTAACCACAAAGTACACAAAGCAGGAAGCGCAAAGAGTACAGAAAATATTGTGTAATCTTGGTAAGAAAATATAACTTAGAATGAGAAAATATTCAGCTACGGTAATATGGACAATTGCTCTTTGTTTATTGTATTTTATGGATATTTCAAAAGGGTTACCTTCTTTTTGCTTGTTTAAGTTAATTGGGTTTAAGTCTTGTTTTGGTTGTGGCATTGGACATTCTATTTACTACGCTTTGCATTTCAATTTCCGGCAATCATTTCAAGAACACGTATTAGGAATACCTGCTACAATATGTATCATTTACAATATTTTTGAACCAATTTATCAACTAACCAAAACAAACAAACATGGACGAACAACAAATGCTTATGATGCTACCAGACTTGCAACCTGACGAATTAATACTAATACAACATCTTACCAGTGAAATGACTGAAAAACAAAAGCAGCAGTTTTATACACTTTTCAGAAGTAAACGGAAAGAGAAAAAAGACTTAATGGTTTTTACAATTATTGGATTTTTTGGCGTTGCTGGAATTCAACGTTTCATAGTAGGTGACACAGGAATTGGAATACTTTATATACTTACAATGGGTTTTTGCGGTATAGGAACTATAATTGACCTTGTGAACCTTGACAATATGGCATCAAGATTTAACCAGAAACAGGCATATGAAACTGCAAGCATGGTAAAGATGATGATACAATAAATACTACACACTCTATCGCTGTTGGTGTTGCTTTCACCAACAGCTTTTATTTTTTGCAATGAATTAGGAAAATGGTTTTGTGAATTAAAACACTAAATTTGATATTATGCAAATACAACTAGATATAGAATTTAACCAGTTGGTAAAAATTGTAAAAACATTGCCAACTGCAAAGTTGCAGCAACTAAAGGCTGCTATTGATAAAGAAACCACTAAAGCGAATCTTAGTAAATCACAAGATTTAGAAACCTTGTTGTTAAACGGGCCTGTTGCTACACAAAAACAACTTGATGTAATAGACAATAACCGTAAAGCGATTAACCAATGGCGGACAAAGTAATATTGGTTGATACCTCAATCTTAATAGATTATTATCGGAAAACTGATAAAGGCAATACCATTTGGATGGGCTTGGTGAAGCAAGGTTATGACTTTGTAATTTCAGCAATTACAAAGTACGAATTATTTTCAGGTGCTACCGAAAGTCAATTGACATTTTGGAACGATGTGCTGCAAATTATTTCTGTTATTCCTTTTGATAGTAGCTGCGTAGATACAGCCGTAACTATTAACCAACAACTAAAGCGCAAGCGTAAGCAGATTGCTATTGCCGATTTATTTATAGCTGCAACGGCTGTTACCATTGGGTTGCCTATAGCTACACTCAATAAAAAACATTTTGAAAGGGTGGACGAATTGATAATTGTAGAATGATTTTCCAGCCGCTGTTAGTGAAAGCAACAACTAACAGCTTTAACTCAACTTTGTTCGCTTTGCCTTCTTTGTTCCTTTGCGTGAAATATCTACGCTACGATAAAAGCTGCACAGCGAACAGAACGCACAAGGGAGTGACACAACCGAAGCTTCATAGTACCACTAAAGCTGGCAAACAAAGCCCTCAAACACACATCGATATATCAGCAATTACAAATCGCTGTTTTAAAGCTACCTTCACCGCCAATAAAATTTACCACATAGACACAATAGAAATGCTGTTTGGTAAGAACACTATTGATTAAAATAGCATAAACAAAAGGAAATGGTGGTTAAAACTCTGTGCCTATGTGTCTATGTGTTGAATAAACGATTATGACTTTTAGTGATTTTAATTTAAACGCACCGTTGTTAAATGCTTTGGATGATCTTGGGTATACCAAACCAACTACTATTCAGGCACGGGCTTTTTCGGTGATTATGAGCGGTAGAGATGTGTGTGGTATTGCGCAAACTGGTACGGGTAAAACCTTTGCTTACTTGTTGCCCTGCTTGCGTCAGTGGAAATTTAGTAAAGATACGGCACCGCAAATTTTGATTATTGTACCTACAAGAGAACTAGTGGTACAGGTAGTAGAAGCAGTAAAAAAACTAACCACTTACATGAATGTTGCAGTGGTAGGTGTGTATGGTGGAGTGAATATAAACACGCAAAAACTAGAAGTAGCCGAAGGTATGGATGTGCTAGTAGCTACGCCTGGTAGATTGATAGATTTGATGTATGACGGGGCGTTTAAAACCAAAGCCATAAAGCGTTTGGTGATAGATGAGGTGGATGAAATGCTAAATCTTGGGTTTAGAGCGCAGTTAAAAGCGATACTGGATTTGCTGCCACCAAAGCGTCAAAACCTAATGTTTTCTGCCACCATTACAGGTGATGTAGCGTTGCTAATGAACACCTATTTTAACACACCCGAACGCATAGAAGCTGCGCCTACAGGCACACCGCTAGAAAATATTATTCAAACGGCTTACCATGTGCCTAACTTTTATACCAAGGTTAATTTGCTCATTCAATTGCTTACGCAGCATGATGAGATGAGCAAAGTATTGGTGTTTGTAGCTACTAAAAGCCTAGCCGATGATTTGTACGAAGAAATGAAAGCCGAATTTGCTGAAAGGCTAGGTGTAATTCACTCGAACAAAGAGCAGAACCACCGTTTTAATACCGTGAATCAGTTTACAAATGGTACTTACCGCTTTATAATTGCTACCGATATTATTGCACGTGGCTTAGATATTTCTGAAGTAACACACGTGATAAATTTTGATATGCCCGAAGTACCAGAAAACTATATGCACCGTATTGGTAGAACTGGTAGGGCCGACAAAAAAGGCGTATCTATTAGCTTTATTACTAAGCGTGAACAAGAACAGCAGGCGAGGATAGAAGCATTGATGAACTATGCAGTGCCCGTGCTGCCTTTACCTGTAGATTTGGTGATTTCGGATGTATTGACAGAAGATGAAAAGCCTAAAGTGAAAATGAAAACACACTTGGTAAAGCTGCCAAAGAAAGAAGAAAAAGGACCTGCGTTTCATGAGAAAAAAGCAAAGAACAAAAAAGTGAATACCAAAGTGAGCCACAAAGATAAAATGATGAAAAAGTACGGCAAGCCTAAAAGTAGAGGTGCTAAAAAATAGGATTGATAGCAACGCTGATGACGCTGATTGAAATGATAGCCACAGATTCTTAAGCACTTTGTATTTTTTACCGCAAGGTAAACAGAGCAATAAACGCAGCGTTCGCAAAGGTCTTAGCGAATTCTTTGCGAAAAACTTTGTATCCTCTGCGGTTTAAATATTGTTAAATCACTTCAACCTGTGTTCTGTTATTTTATTGTTGTGGTAGTATCATTTCTTCGTACGCATCTAGCTTGTCAAGTTCTAAAATAGTACCTGTATTGTCTTTGTTGGGGTGGTACATAGGTAAAAACTTAGCACCATAAACAAATTCGTTAGCCACATAACTACCACGAGAAATAACAGTATTTGCAAAGCTTTCATCAAAGCCTTGAACGAGAATTAAAATTTCTACATTGGCATTATCAATATCTTCTTTTGATAAATTGTAAAATGGACTTTCCTCGTTAATCACATGCACAATAGTCCAATTGCTTATTAGGCTATTGGCCTTAGCAATATCAAGTGGTAAGTTAAAAAACTTATTCTTCTTCATGCCATCATCGTCTAATATTTGTACACTCATGGTTACTTTGGCTTCTACATTTACCAAAAAATTTTTAGTGTAAGGCACAATGCGAAACATAAAAGCCATACCGCCACGAAATGGCGTAAACAAAGCGTTTTGGCTGTATTTAATATAAGCTCGTGGCCTTGCAAAACGCCCATACAACAAGCCAGTAATTAACGCAAAACTCATAAGCCCCACCAAGGCCTCAAGCGAGGCTGTAAAGCTTGCAGCAAAACCAATAGGATTAATACGCCCATAGCCAACCGTGGTAAATGTTTGAGCGCTAAAGAAAAAAGCTTCGCCAAATTTTTCGCCATTGGTAGTAGCTACCAAACCGCCTAAATGCTTTAAGCCTATTAGCAAATACACACCAGCAAATATTAGGTTGATACTAATAAAAGCCATAATAATGATGAAAATAAATTTCCAGTTTGGTAGTGATAATAAGGAGTGGTAAACATTAAAGCGGCTGAAAAAATTCATGCCACGCATTTCAATATTGGCCGAGCCATCTTTATTAAAAAATCGGCCACCGTTGTAGTTTACATTAGTGCCTAAACCTGTTTCTGTTTCTGCTTTTGCCCTGCGGTTAAAGTGTGTGAGTAATGCCATAATAATTTTGAAACTGTATTGGTCTATGCAATATCGTATTTTAGCCGCTACTAATTTTATTTTCTACATGCAGTTTCAGCAATTTTTGCGTCAAAGTCTTATTTGGCGAGGCTTGTATCTTATCACAGTTTTTGTCTTAAACATTGTTATGAGTAGGTTGCTGCAAGCAGAAGTAAGCGGTTGGCTGTACTTTATGATTCATGTTTTCTCGTTTGTAATAGTAGTTGCCAGTTGTAATATAGAAAGTGGAGTAGGTTATTTTTTAGCATCGTCAATTATACCAAAAGAAGGCTTAACTGTATTTGTAATAATGTGGACAGTAATTATTACAATACTGCTTTTGCCAATACTTTATTTGTATTTTAGTGTGTTTCAAGGTTCATACAAACTTGCTATAAATGAGTTGGTATTTTTAAGCGCAGCATTTATTATTGGTGGACTATTAACCACTTACTGCTTAAGTTTATTTTATGCTGATAAAAATGTAATAATACCCAATGTAGCATTATTTATAACTAATGCTATTTTCATTAGTTTTTTACTACTATCTCGTTCAGATTATTTATCGCTAAGAATTGTGTTTAAAGGCTACTGCTACTTGGTACTAGCACAAGGTTTAATAATGTTGTGTTTGTTTTTAGTAGCTAATTCTATTCGTTTCAACTTTGGGTTCTTAAATGCTGCACAGGTTAAGCAAATACTGAGTTATTCGTTAATTGCTTTTGGTGGCAATTTGGTGTTATTTTTAGTTTATAGAATTGATTATTGGTTTGTACAGCGTTACTGTAGTGGTGCAGATTTGGGTAATTATATTCAAGCCTCAAAACTTGGTCAGTTGTTGTTAGTAATACCGCAAGTATTAGCTGCTGCAGTGTTTCCAGAAACTGCAAGTATGGTTAATACGGAGCAAATAGGTAGAGATATAGTTATTTTATTTAGATTGATAATTCAATGTTTTATAGTAGGGTATGTATTCATTATTGTCTTTGGTAAATGGGTGCTATTATTTCTATTTGGCAATACATTTAGCAATATCTATTTGCCAGTTTTAATGCTCATACCAGGCATTTTGTGCTTATCAATATTGGTTATTTTGTTATCTTTTTTTTCTGGAAAGCAGCAATCAAAACATAATTTTAATGGTGCGATGATTGCACTTGTAGTAATTGCGCTAGGCGATTTTATTTTGATACCTATTTATGGTATTTATGCAGCAGCCATTGTTAGTACGCTTGGTTATTGCTCCAATTTAATATATGCCTTATGGCAATTTAAAAAGCTACACTCATTTAATTTTAAACAACTCTTTTTATTTACCAAAAATGATTGGTACTGGTTGGCGTCTGTTTTAAGAAAGTAAGGTAATTGTTATTCAGTATTTGTTGGTGTTGATGGATCCGTATTTTCAATTGGTGTACCATAGTTGTTTATATATGCAGCAAGGCTAAAGAATAGGCTTAAAGCCAATAAAATAAGCCACACGTAAGTAATTAATTTGAATGAGTTATTTGCGTTTTTTAAAAATACACGAAATGGCTTTTTGCTCTTTTTAATTTCGTTTGCTGAATAGGTTTTGTTGAAAATAGATTTCACCGATTTTTTGGTAAACGCAACCTTAGGCTTTTTAGTTTTTATTAATAAATATACAACCACAAGCTTTAGCAATAATATTAATACACCTAATAACGCAACTGTTAATATGTTAGATGCTAAAAAATCTACAATCTCATCCATTTTTAAAATCAAATTTAGTTTTTGAAGCGTGAATATAGTAATCTCAAATTACTTTGTTTAAAATGTTTCAATTGTTTTTGCGCTTTAGTTAAGCAATAGTTCTGAGTTCTACCGTTATCTTTGTCGCAGTTATGAAGAATATTAGAAACTTTTGCATTATTGCACATATCGATCATGGTAAAAGCACTTTAGCCGATCGTTTACTAGAACACACCAAAACCATTGGCGAACGTGATATGATGAATCAGGTTTTGGATGATATGGATTTAGAGCGAGAAAAAGGGATTACTATTAAAAGCCACGCTATTCAAATTGCTTATACCTCAAAAGGCGAAACCTATAATTTTAATTTAATTGATACACCAGGTCACGTAGATTTTAGTTACGAAGTAAGCCGTGCCTTAGCTGCCTGCGAAGGTGCGTTGCTTTTAGTTGATGCGAGCCAAGGCATTCAAGCTCAAACCATAAGTAACCTGTATTTAGCTATGGATAATGATTTGGAAATTATTCCTGTTATCAATAAAATAGATATGGATGGCGCAATGATACCAGAAGTACAAGACCAAATTATTGACCTTATTGGCTGCAAAGTAGAAGATATTTTACTGGCTAGCGGCAAAAGTGGTATTGGTATTGAAGGTATTTTAGAAGCTATTGTAGAAAGAATTCCTGCCCCAAAAGGCAATTACGATGCGCCGCTTCAAGCCCTAATTTTTGATAGTGTTTACAATAGTTTTAGAGGAATTATTATTTATTATAGAATAATGAATGGTATTTTACGTAAAAATGATAAAATACAATTTGTAGCAACTAGCCAAAACTATAATGCCGATGAAGTAGGGGTGTTAAAGTTAAATATGACACCAAAAGAGGAAGTGAAAGCAGGTGATGTAGGTTATATTATTACAGGTATAAAAAATGCGAAAGAAGTAAAAGTGGGCGATACCATTACATTAGCCAATAATCCTGGCGTAATGATTAATGGTTTTGAAGAAGTAAAGCCAATGGTATTTGCTGGCATTTTTCCTGTAGAAACCGATGCTTTTGAAGAGTTGCGTGAGTGTATGGATAAATTGCAGTTGAACGATGCGTCTTTAACTTTTGAGCTAGAAACTTCGCAAGCATTAGGTTTTGGCTTTAGGTGCGGCTTCTTAGGCTTGCTGCACATGGAAATTATTCAAGAGCGTTTAGAGCGTGAATTTAACCAAACCGTAATTACAACCGTTCCTAACGTAGGATTTATTGCTTACACCTCAAAAGGTGATAAAGTAATTGTAAATAATCCTGCCGAAATGCCAGAACCTACCAAAATTGATAGGATTGAAGAACCATATATTAGAGCACAAATCATTTCTTCGCCCGATTATATTGGTAATATTATGACTTTGTGTTTGGGTAAACGTGGTATTTTACTAAACCAAACTTATTTAACGCCAACACGTGTTGAGTTGACCTTTGAAATGCCTTTAACCGAGATTGTATTTGACTTTTACGATAAACTAAAAAGCCAAACACGAGGTTATGCTTCATTTGATTACACACCAATTGGTATGCGTGAGGCAGATATTGTGAAAATGGATATTTTATTAAATGGCGAAAAAGTTGATGCGCTAAGTGCATTAATTCACCGTAGTAGAAGCCAAGATTTTGGTAGAAAATTGTGTGAAAAATTGAAAGAATTATTAACAAAACAACAATTTCAAATTGCCATACAGGCTGCTATTGGTGCTAAAGTAATTGCTCGTGAAAACATAAGTGCAATGCGCAAAGATGTAACTGCAAAATGTTACGGTGGCGATATTAGCCGTAAACGCAAATTATTAGAAAAGCAGAAAGAAGGTAAAAAACGGATGCGCCAAATTGGTAACGTAGAAGTACCGCAAGAGGCATTTTTGGCAGTATTGAAGTTGGATTAATAATGTAATCTTTATAATTTTATTGTATGAATCAAGCAATAGAAAAAACAAAATATAATTACCAAGAGTACCTTCAATTAGAAAGGGACACAGATATTCGTCACGAATTTTGGAATGGCGAAGTGTTTGCAATGGCTGGTGGAACAAGAAACCATAATAGAATTGGCGCAAACGTAAATAATTTTTTAAGTAATCATTTTAATCCTAAAGGCTGCGAAACATTTTTTAATGACGTGAAACTTGAATTACAAGTTGGTAATTATTATGTTTATCCAGATGTATTATTAACCTGCGATAAGGATGATAATGATGCTTATTTGGTAAAAAGACCATCTTTAATTGTAGAAGTATTATCAAAATCTACAGAGGCTTACGACCGTTCTACTAAGCTCGCCCATTATAGAAAAATAAAAAGCCTACGCTATTACTTATTAGTATCTCAAACCAAGCCAATGGTAGAAGTGTATGGCCGCCAAAGCGAAACATCTATATTTACCTATGAAGTTTACGAAAGTATTAACGAGGTAGTTAAGTTGCCGGCACTTGATTTTGTGTTACCAATGACAGAAATTTATAAATACATCACTTTTACCGAAGAATAAACTTTTTGTGATGCAGAGGCACCAAGCATATAATTTTGTCAATAGCAGTTGCTTGGTACCTTGGCATTTGCTACCTCAAAATTTCATGCCCCATTTTATCTCTTTTGGTAGCTAAATACTTAGCATTATGTTGGTTGGGGTTAATTTCAATAGGCACAATATCTACTATTTCTAAGCCATAACCTTTAAGTGCAGCACGTTTACGAGGGTTATTACTCATTAATTTAAGTTTTGTAGCACCTAAGTAACGTAGCATTTGAGCACCTACACCATAATCTCTTTCATCCATTCCAAAACCAAGATGCAAGTTCGCCTCAACTGTATCCATGCCTTCTTCTTGTAATTTGTAGGCTTTTAGTTTATTTATTAGCCCAATACCACGGCCTTCTTGGTTCATATACAATATTATGCCTTTGCCTTCAGCTTCTACCATTTGCATAGCTTTAGCCAATTGATCGCCACAATCGCAGCGAAAGCTGCCCAAAATATCGCCTGTAAAACAACTGCTGTGTACACGAGTAAGTACAGCTTCGTCTTTATGCCATTCGCCTTTAATCATTGCCAAATGCTCTGCGCCAGTGGTTTTTTCTTTAAAAGCAACTAGTTTAAAATGCCCATTTTTGGTAGGCATGTCTACACGTACTATTTCCTCTACCAAGCTGTCGCTATTAAGGCGGTATTCTATTAAATCTTTAATAGAGATGATTTTTAGGTTAAATTTTTTGGCTATTTCAATCAGTTGCGGCAATCGAGCCATTGTGCCGTCTTCATTCATAACTTCTACTAAAACGCCTGCAGGTTCTAATCCTGCAAGACTTGCTAGGTCTACGGTAGCTTCTGTATGGCCGGCTCTACGCAATACGCCACCTGTCATTGCTTTTAGTGGAAAAATATGTCCAGGGCGTCCTAAATCTGAAGGCTTAGTATTAGGATTAATAAGTGCAAGTATTGTTTTTGAGCGGTCTTGTGCAGAAATACCCGTTGTTGTGTTTGGTGCAATTAAATCTACCGATACGGTAAAAGCTGTTTCGTGTACCGCCGTATTGGTGGCCACCATTGGTGTTAATTCTAACTCTTGGCAGCGATTAGCCGTTAAGGCAGCACAAATTAAACCCCTGCCTTCTTTACTCATAAAGTTAATGGCTTCTGGTGTAGCATATTTTGCAGCAATTATAAAGTCGCCTTCATTTTCACGGTCTTCATCATCTACCACTATTACCATTTTTCCTTGCTTAATGGCTGCTATTCCTTCTTCTATTGTATGTAACATAATTGCGCTATAAATTATGTGCAAAGCTAATGGCTGTTAGCAATTGCAAAGCCAATTACAATTAAATGATTTCTGTAATCGAAAAATGCAGGTAAAATACCTTGATTAATAATTTTAATATTAATGGTGCAACGTTTTGTTAATATCTTGTTGTCTATTTTAACAATAATCACCTTTCTTTGCACTTTGGTAAAATTTAACATTGCTTGTCGGCAAAAAATCGTACAAGCAATTTCTTGATTTGATATACTGATTGTTGCAAAACAATTGCTTAAATACTTGGTAATAATTACTTAACGTTAATGGTGTTGAAACTTTAAATTTAACACCACATTTGCAAATCGAAAAACAAACATTAATTATGATGAAAAAACAAATTACCCGTTTTCTGTCGTTTATTGTACTTTTATTAGTGGTACATGCGACAGTAAGTGCACAGGTTACAAGTGGTACTATTACAGGTACAGTAAAGACTAGTGATGGAAAAGGATTGGAAGGTGCTGCTGTTACGGCTACTCTTTTATCTACAGGTTCAGTTTACAGAACTGTTTCTAAGGCAAGCGGTCAGTACACTTTGCCTAATTTACGTGTAGGTGGTCCTTATCAATTAGTAGTTAAGTATGTCGGTTTAAATGATGATACCTTCAAAGATCTATACATTACTTTGGGCACGCCTGTTGTTATAGATGCGGTTTTGTCAGATAAATCACAATCTTTGGCTGAAGTTACTGTATCAACAACAAACACAAAAGGAGTTATTAATTCTCAAAGAAATGGTGCGTCTACTTACATTTCATCTAGATTAGTTCAAAGCTTACCTACAATTAATAGAAGCGTACAAGATTTTGCTCGTTTAACTCCTCAGGTTAAAGCTGGTAATTCTGCTTCAACTGGTAATGTTTCTGGCTTATCATTTGCTGGACAAAGTAATCGTTACAACCAATTTTCTATTGATGGTGCTAATGCAAGTGATGCATTTGGGTTAGGTTCATCTGGAACCAACGGTGGTCAAGCAAACGTTAACCCAATATCAATTGAGGCAATTCAAGAAATACAGATTTTATTATCTCCATACGATGTAACACAAGGTGGCTTTACTGGTGGTGGCATAAATGCGGTAACTAAGAGTGGAACGAACAAATTACATGGTTCTATCTATGGTAACTACCAAAATCAGAATTTTGTCGGTAAAAGCAGCCCTTTTAATCCAACAATTACAAGAAATGAGTATGGTAGTTTTTCCAACCAAACCTTTGGTGCTAGTTTAGGTGGAGCAATTGTTAAAAATAAATTGTTCTTTTTTGCTAGCTATGAGCGTTTTGATAAATCTACACCTTTAGCATTTGATCCTACTGTTACTGGCTCTGGCTCAAGAGCAAATGCTGATACGCTTAAAGCTATTAGAGATTTTATGATTGCAAATTATTATGATCCAGGTACTTATGGTGCTATTAATAATAAAAATCAATCAAATTCCTTCTTCGGTCGTATTGACTGGAATATTAACGATAAGCATAAATTAACTATACGTCACAACTATGTAGATGGTAGTAATGATGTTTTGGGTAGAAGTCAAAATTCTGTTGTTTTCTCAAATACTGGGTATAAATTTACTACAAGAAGTAACTCTACTGTAATTGAACTAAATAGTACTTTTTCGTCTTCTGCTTCTAACGTGTTACGTGTATTTTACAACCAAATTAGAGACAGAAGAATTAGTAACAAGTTTGGTGCTTTAACTATTACGAACTTTGATGTGGCCCAAAATACTAACATTACTTACAACTTAGGTTCTGATAATTCAAGCCAAGCTAACAGTCTTGACCAAGATATCATATCTGTTACAGATAACTTCACTCTTTACAAAGGTAATCACACGTTAACTTTTGGTACTAATAACGAGTTCTTTAAAAGTAGTAACGTGTTTTTACAAGGTTTCTACGGTAGTTATACGTATGCAGCAGGTTCTAATTCTAGAAATAACATAACCAACTTTTATAATAATGTAGGGATGACTGGTTATTCTGTAGGTTATTCTACACCTGGTGGTGGTTCAGCTCTTAGGGGTGATAGAGCATCAGCTGACTTAAGTGCTGCTCAACTTGCAGTTTATGTACAAGATGTATGGGCTATTAATAAAAAATTTAAATTAACTTATGGTTTACGTGTTGATTTACCAATAATAAGTTCAGTCCCTGCAGCTAATACAGCTTTTAATACAGCATTCGCTGCTTATGGTGTTACCACCAACCAAAAACCAGAAACACAGCCTTTATTCTCACCTAGATTTGGTTTTAATTGGGATGTGGAAGGTGATGCAACAATTCAAGTAAGAGGTGGTGCAGGATTGTTTACTGGCCGTGTTCCATTTGTATGGGTGTCTAATCAATTAAGTAATACAGGTGTAAATTTTAAAAATAACAACCTTACAACTGCACAGATTGCTGCTGCTGGCATTAAGTATGCTTATGATCCTAAAGATGGTCAATTAGGTGCTTATATTCCTCCTGCAAGTGCTAATGCAGCTACTACCATTAATGTTATTGATAAAAACTTTAAATTCCCTCAAGTTTTTCGTGCAAACTTAGCTGTTGATAAAAAATTAGGTAACGGCTTTGTAGTAACATTCGAGGGCTTATTCACTAAGAATATCAATAACGGAAGTTACACTAATTTGAATATTAGTGAAAATGGTGAATCTACAGTGGCAATAGGATCAACTACTAGGCCTCTATGGACTAAATATACAAACAGTGCTTATCTAAATGTTATCAAACTAGGCAATACTAGCAAAGGCTACTCTGCAAGTTTAACTGCGCAGTTGCAAAAAACATTTAGTAAAGGCTGGTCTGGTTCTATAGCTTATACTTATGGTACAGCGGCGTCATTAAACGATTTGCCTTCATCAGTTGCCCAATCTAATTGGAGAGGTGTTCAAACTGTAAATGGCTTAAATAAACCAGATTTGGCTATTTCTAATTTCAATATGGGTTCAAGAGTTGTTGGTTATATAAGCAAAGAGTTTAAATATTTAAAACATTTTGCTACTACTGTTACATTATTCTATAATGGACAGTCTGGTCAGGCATTAACTTATCAGTATAGTAACTACAACCCAGCATTAGGTACAGGTAATATTAATATTACAGGTGATGATATTGGTTCAACATCTCAAACGTCAATTGCATATATACCTAAAACATTTGCCGAGGCGAATTTGACAGACATTAGTGGCGGTAAAACAGCTTCCCAACAATGGACAGACTTCCAAACTGTTGTTGCAAGTAATAAATATTTGCGTGATAATCAAGGAAGTACCTCAGCTAGAAATGCTGATAGATTACCTTGGGAAAATCATTTTGACTTTAGAATTGCTCAAGATATTTACTTTAAAACACACAAATTGCAAATATTTGTTGATGTGATTAATATTGGTGCATTGTTAAATCAAGATTGGGGTCGTGCTTATGGTGGTAGTGGTGCAGATGGCTTCTTCCCTGTGTCACAAACCTTGTTTGCACCAGTTGCACCTAGTGCTGCATTGAGACAAGATGGTGCTGCTATTACAACTTCTGCTAACAAGCCTAGTTTTAATTTCAACATCAATAATTTTACCAACATTGATAATACTTTTAGACCATATCAAGTTGCAGACTTCCTTTCTCGCTGGAATGCACAAATTGGTTTACGTTATTCTTTCTAAGCTTGTACTTAAATCATACATAAAAATCCCCACTCAAAACATTTGAGCGGGGATTTTTTTATTGCTATCTATCATAAAAAACGGCTGCTTGCGCATTACGGATACACCTTTCCAATGTTTGGGAATTCCGAAGGTTCTGGCTGCAAATAACCGAAGCCCAATGATTTCCGCTGCGGCGGATGATGTTTTATTAATACGCCAAATTTGTAACGTGAAGCCCAAACTGAAGCCCAATAATAAATAAATGATGATTAGGCTATATTCGCCAAACTATATGTTAGCCAATCACCCATTTTTCACATTCTACTTCATTTCTCTTATTAGTTGATTCCATCTTTCTTTGTGCTCAAATTTTAAAGATTTGTCATCCTCAATTAAATTTACATAATTCTCTATAAACTCTCATGTTTTGTCTAAAAGTCGCAAATAGTATTTTATTGTCGGCATAATTCCGTTTACTATTAATTGGCAACCGTGAACATTTTTAATTCTTTGTATTTCGGCTTCTATTTTTTTGTACTCGTCTTTGTCGGGTGTTGCTGTTGATAAAATATAATACCTGTCAATAGGTGTCGTTTTAAATTTTTCAAATGCGTCTTTAACAAGTTGCATTGTAATTGAAATGCCGTGTTTCACTTCAACAGCTTCAAAAGTCCTTTTCTTATCGTCTAAAATGTCAATGTCACCAACTCTGCCACTACTTTTATCAGACGAAGTGTGGCTTTCTATTGATAACAATTCTTTATTTGCAAAACGCTTTGTTTCTAAAATTAAACATTGGTAAGAAGCATAAATTGCCAATACAGGAAGCCTTGATGCTCCTTCTGCTTTGTAATTTCCGTTGAAATGCTTCTCAAGTAAATCAAGAATAGAGCTAATAGAAAGTGTAGTAGGTTTTGCTAAATCTATTGATTGCAAATTTCGCTTTATTATTAAGCCTTGAATTAGAAAACTTAAATATTTTTCGCAATCGGCTCCGTTCTCAATATTGTCAATAATTTCAAGGAAAACTGGTTTCAATTCTTTTGGTGTAATTGCACCTGAATAATTTTTATCATAAGGTACTTTTTGTTCTAATGCCCTTGTGAGCCAACCACTTTCAGCCATTGAAGGAAATTTGTGCAATTTCATAAATGGCGTGATATATTTACTGTCAAAAGTTCTGCCTGAATAACCCCCTTCAATACTTGCCTGATGCTTTCTTATGTCTTGTGTTGGATTTAAGAATTTGTAAACAATACTTGTAATCAAGACTGTTAAAACTGCCTTTGCTTGCTCAGAATAGTGAATAACTAAATTGAGTAGTTCTTGTCGCTTTGTTGTAACTCTGTTACATTTTTATCGTTCAAGCCAACAACCAACATTGCTTTGTTGTAAACTTCTAATAATAATTCTGTTGGTGTTTTTTGTGTTGCCATTTATAATAATTGTGCTTTAATTTGTTTTGAAATTTCTTTAACCATTGGCACACAAACAGAATTTCCGATTTGTCGGTAAGCTTCTGCTAAATTATTAGTTTTTACAAATTTGTCGGGGAAGCCCATAATTCTGTAACACTCATTTATTGTCAATTTTCTTACTTCCCCTTCGTCATAAATATAGAACCTTCCTGAACTTTCTTGAGATGGTAATGTGGGATGTATCCCCAAAGATGAATATATTCTGTTTGGTTGTTTATGTACTCTTGATAAATGTTCTGTACCTGGTCTAACGCCTGCTATCCGAATAGATTTATTTCTATGTCCAATAAAAACTAAACCACTTTCCTGCACTTTGTAGTCTGACAAAATAGTATATTCTTCATTTAAAAATTCAAATGGACCATTTTTATCTAAAAAATCTTTTAAAATACGTTTAGGTTTTGTTTTGAGTTTTGAAAAATCAAATTCAATATCTCTATGTCCAATAATGATTACTCTTTCTCTATTTTGAGGAACTCCAAAATCCGAAGCATTTAAAACTTTCCAAGATGTTTTGTAACCTAATTCCTTGAGGCCTTTTAGGATGGTTTTAAAAGTATTTCCTTTGTTGTGATTGATTAAGTGTTTTACATTTTCAAGCAGAACAACTTTTGGATTGTGTTTTTCAATTATTTGGAAAACATTGTAAATTAATGTTCCTCTAGTATCCTCAAAGCCTTTCATTTTACCCGAAATACTAAATGGTTGGCAAGGGAAACCTGCTGTTAAAACATCGTGTTTAGGCACAATGTCCAAATTTAGTTTTGTAATATCTCCAAATGGTACTTCTCCAAAATTGTGTTCGTAAGTTTTTTGAGCCCAATAATTAAATTCAGATGTAAAAACACATTTGCCTTTTGTTTCTTGCATTGGTATTCTAAAGCCTCCAATTCCTGCAAATAAATCAATAAATGTAAATTCGTAATCAGCTAGTGGTGGAAAAGGAACATCATACTTTAAAGGTAAAAGCTGTTGCAATGCCATTTGAGGTTCTGCAAGTATGTTTAATTCCTCAGTAATCTCACTGTAATAATTATGAGCAGGCACTTTGTAACATTGTGAAACACCGTTTATATGATTTTGAAAATAATGAGTAAGATGAGCAAGACCTAAATTCTCTGTCTTCTCAATTTCTAAGTTTAATTTCTTTCTTACTGTTGAATATTTTATCATTTTCTTGTCAAAAATTTCGCTTGTTAAATACTGTTGCAAGGTATAAAATTTCAGTTCAGTTTTTGAGAAAAATGCACTTAAAAGTTTCTTTTGCAAAAATGCAACAGCAGCAGGCTACTAGTGCCTTGCAATTGGCTAGCCGCATACAGGCTATAAGCCCTACGGTAGCCCATGCAGATAGGCATAGTGCTTTTGTAAATAGCTTGGTGGTAAATGCGTTGGCTTTATTGGCCGATAATGGTGAGGCAGCGCAGGCCGCTTTAAAAGCCGATGTTACAATGTTAGAGACATTGATGGGGGCTATTTAGAAAATTTTGCCAGCTTTTAAAAAAATAGGGTTGCAATTTATTTATGATTTGCAACCCTATTTTTAAAAGGCGTTTAAAAGCGTTTAAATACTTATTTCAAGGCTTCTTCTACCACTGTACCAACACAGCCGCTAGGCATTTGTACATGTAGTAGGGCAGTAATAGTGGCTGCAATATCTGTCATGTAGGTTTCTTTGTTGGTATGGCCATGTTTTATGCCCCACCCAAAAAATACCATTGGTATATGGCTATCGTAAGGTGCCCATAAACCGTGTGTAGTGCCTGTTTTGCCGCCATCTATATAACCCGGTTTTAAAATAATTTGAATATCGCCGCAGCGGCTTGGGTAATAGCCATTGGTAAGCATGTTTTTTACTTTAGCTGGTAACGGTGTTTCTACAAGTTCTTTTATTTCAAATACTTGTGCTACTGCTTCTTGCTTTTGTAAATACTTTATTACAAGTTTGCTTATGGCTTCTTCATCTAGTTTGGCAGCATCAATGGCTAGATGGTTTAAATGTACTTGATAGTTAAACATACCTACTACCAATTTATCTAGTCCATATTTTTCTTTTAAAAGGCTGTTTAATTGTTTTTGTGCATCGGTTTCGTTAAAAGTACCACCAGGTAATTTGTTCTCTTTTATAAAGCCTGGTACGTGTGCTACACCGTGGTCTGCCGAAAGAAATACGGTGTAATTGCCTTTACCCACTTTGGCATCTAAATAGCTTAAAAAGTTGCCTAAATCTTTGTCTAAACGTAGGTAGGTATCTTCAGTTTCTATAGAATTTGGTCCAAAGCTATGCCCCACATAATCTGTAGATGATAGGCTTACGCATAGCATATCTGTTTCGGGGCCTTTGCCAAGTTGCTCGTTGTCAAGGGCAGCTTTTGCTATGTCAAACGTCATGCTATTACCATAAGGTGTAGAGGCTATATAGCTGTAATTTTTGGTTGCAAACTGTTTTAAACTGTATGGAAATCCTTTTTGGTCAGCACCAAAAGGCTTGTTTTCGTACTCTTTTTCGTCGGCAGTGCTTTGTGAGTAGGTATTAATTGGGTACAAGGTGTTCCAATTGCCTTCATAATATTTATCTACAATTTTTTTAGCGTTAAAATCGGCAGCCCATTTAGGTAATTCGTTCATGTAGTAGGTGCTGGTAATCCAGTTGCCACTGTTTACATCGTACCAGTAAGCGGCATTAGCGCTGTGGCCTGCTGGCAAAATAGAACCTCTATCTTTTAAAGCTACCCCAATTACTTTACTGCGAAAATTAGTAGCCAATCTTATTTCATCACCAATGGTAGTTACAAGCATATTGCGAGGGCTCATTTTGCCATTACCACCATCTGGGCCACCAACGGTTTTTACTGTTTTATCTTCGCTGCAATACACGCTGCGCTGCTCGTTTTGGTCAAACCAATTATTGCCTACAATGCCATTTACTGCTGGTACAGAACCTGTATAAATACTGGTATGGCCTGCTGCTGTAACAGTAGGTGTGTAAGGTATAAAGGCATTTTCGCAGGTAAAACCTTCGCCTAATAAACGCTTAAAACCATTGGCTGTGTAGCGGTTGCTGTAGCGATACAAAAAGTCCCAACGCATTTGGTCTACTACAATGCCAACTACTAGTTTAGGACGTGTGATGTTAGATGTTTGATTGGTGGATTTGACATTTTGAGCAAAAGCTGTATTAACCAGCAATGCTGCAATTACGGTAAAGCGAGTGTATTTCATACATGTAAAGTTGTGTTACAAATGTAGTAGTTGGCGGTAAGTAAATGGGTTATAAAATGATGAACCACAACGGTGCCTTAGCCACAACGGCACAACGACACAAAGTTTCACAACGAAAATTACATTATCACATTAGCACATCATCACATCAGCACATCATCACATCATCACATCATCACATCATCACATCATCACATCATCACAT
>JASGCX010000041.1 GCA_030053925.1 Flavobacterium sp. | reverse complement strand
ATAACGGTTTTTTTGCAGAAAAATTTTATGCACACGGAAAAACTTTTATGCACCCAAAATAATACAGGTAGTTGCATTTAGTTGAGCTATTTTTATAGGTGATTATGCTATTTTTGTAGGTAGCGGGAGGGCGCAATTATGGGTGTATGCCAGTTTAGTAAGAGTAGACCGTGTGTGATAACATAAAAAATCCCATTAAAGCCTCTTTGCTAATGGGATTTTTTATATTGTATAAAGAAATGCTATTAAAACGCAAATTTCTTGCCGCTTAACCAAGATAAGTTAATCTCATCTGGTACTTTCATTCGTTCAGCAATGCGCTTGTAACGGGCACCTAAAGTACACAAATATTCTTGGGCTTTTGAAGCACCATCTTTTAAGCCTGTTAAGTGTTCAATTTTCCAAAGTCCTACCAAATGCTCTATGATACTTGCATAATCCCAGGTTGTGTACACACCAATTTTTTGTGTGATAGCAGAAAACTCAATAAACAAATTTGGGTTACTACCACCTTGATCCATCAACACCGCAGGCATGGTTATTTGCTTGCGCATCATTTGTTCAAACGACTTTAATGCACCATTAGGGTCAATTTCAAAAATTTTGCTCATGAAAGACTTGTAAGCTTTTTCATGTCTCGCTTCGTCACCAGCAATTTGTTTGCAAATTCTAGACAATGTGTTGTCTCCAGCTTTATCGGCTAATTTACCAGTATTTACGTGAGAAATTTTAGTAGCTCTTTCTTGGAACGATGTGTAAACAATGGCACTATATGGGTCTTGATTGGTGTTTGGGTCAAAACCATTGTAAATTAAGCGATGAATGGTTTGCTCTACTTCTTTCATATCGCAACGGCCACTCAGGTATAAGTATTTATTCAATAAATCACCGTGTCTGTTTTCTTCGGCAGTCCAAGCCCTTGACCAACGTACCCAACCGTTATTGCTTATCAAACTTCTTTCTTCGTTTACCATCAAGTTAAAATAGGTTTGGTAACTAGGCAAGGCTTCTTCTGTAATCATATTACCTACCAACGAGGTAATAACTGTATCAGGAATACCTGCGCTTCTTTCCCTTAAACTTTTAATTTGTTCAAGCGCATCTTCCTTTGTTAAATCTGGTAAAAAATCTGTTGGTTGCCAGCAATCGTCTGGGTCTAGTAAGGTCTCGTCTACTGCACTACCAACATAATCTTTCAACATGCTGATTACTTCCATATTCTTGCCCAACTCGTTACTTTCTGCAATACTCATTGCCCTTTTTTTATTGATGAAAAAAATAAGGCGGTAAAGATAATACTTGCGGCTTGCTATAACGAATATTTAATTGGCAGATTAGTTTCTATGTTTACTTGCCAAATATTTATCGTGTATAATTTCGGCCATCGTTTTATTTAGCATCTTACTTTCCACCCACGAAATAATATCTAGATAAGCGAAAGCCCTCGTCTCAAACCTGCTTTTCTCATACTTTTTAATGGCTGCCAAAAACTTTTCAAACATTGGTTGCATTTTTTTAGGCGAAATGCTAAAAGATTGGCGCAAAAACTTAAACATTTCTTCTTCAATCACTGTGAGGTTTTGCATTTTGGCCATAAAACGATACACCGATTTAATGAGATATTCAATAATGTCATGGTTGCCTAGTTCATAGTGTGCCATCATGTGCATTAACCTTGAGTAACACTGTAAATCGTTTCTCAGGCCAACTTTGTGGTTTATTATTTTTTGTAAATAATCTATAGCTGTACTATAATCTCCGCTACCAAAATACAATGTAGCTAGCTTGTAATTAAATACTAAAACACGATGGTAATCGATGTACAATTCGTATTCTGCAAGTTTTTCTTCAATGTAAGGAATTAGTTTTAGCCCCTCTTTAAAGGTACCTGTCATTAAGCATTGGTTAATTTTTGCGCTATTGATGTACACAAATGTGTGAATACGAAAATTATCGTGAAGGTTTGCTACCGCCGATTTGCCAAAGGCTTCAAATTCTCTAAGCGTAATTTCAAATTTGCTAAAATTTCTAAGGTCAAAATGTGCATTTAGCAAATTGTGCATACCTTTTATGTAGTGGCCTGTTTCTACTTCAATCATATCTGGCTCGGCAGTAAACAAGTCAATCCATTTTTGGCTGTAGCGGTAGTACATTAAAAAGTCTTGTCTAATAAATGCGTACCAAACATAGCTTTGGTATAAGTACAGTTTTTCGTAAAAGCCCGCTTCTGCCTCGCTTTTATGTGGTACATTTTGTTTAAAAAACGCACGTACATCTACCTCATCTTCTTCGTTACGAGCGTGCCCATTTTTTACATACCAACCATACAATTGTAAAGCTAAATTTGATAGTTTGGTTACTCTACTAATGCGTTCGCTCACCTCAACTGACTCTACGGCTAGGTGTGCCGTTTTTTCTAGCGTACTGCGTGTAATATGTAGCGTTTCAATTTTTTTTTCTAGTGTAATTACTTGCGTTAAAAAACTGAATTTATTGTGTGAGCGTGCAATTTCTTTTACGCGTTCTAGTATTTTTAAACTTTGAAGTTTTAAGCCTTTGTTGTACAAAATACGTGCATAATCTAGCTGCTCATTTAATTGTAAATCAATGTTTTCTGTTGATTTTAATAAGCGTAGGCTTGCTAAAATTTGCTTGTATAAATGCGTTTTTAAATTGGCTAGTTGTGGTTTTTGTATAGTTGGTAGTTTCTTAAGTAAAATTTTTTCGTCGTATTCCGATAGCTTATCTAGTGCATCAAATAACTGAATAATTTTTAAATCTTCTTTGGCAGAACTACGTTTGATGTAAAGCTTAAAATTTCGTTTTTCTGCTTTCTCTAGCGATTTTATTAATAATAAAAGTATATCAGTATTTCGGTTTGACATCATTATTTTTTTAGTAAAAACCAATACCTGTAAGGGTTTCCGAAATATTAGCAAGTTTTAGTGACGATAAAATCAACAATAACTTGTGTACAATATGGTAGTAGCCCTATATATATTTGTTGTAGAAACAATAAAGCTAAATGGTAAGCAATCGTTAGTAGCAAGTTTCGTTAGAGGTCAACATCTTTCTTAAGATGATTTGTTGAGAATAAAGCAAGCTGTAAGCCAGCACTACTTTAATTCTAAGATTTTTCACGTGTCAAGCAATCGTTAGAGGTCGTTCTGTTTCTACGGAAAGCCCCTTTTTTTGTTAAGGCACTGCGAATGTAAATGAACAAAACATTACCACAATCATTTTTTAACAAATAGTTTCTAAATTTTGTAAAAAAAAATCCGATGAGCAATTTGCGTTCTTTTTGCACAAGTTATTTGTTTTTTAATTTATTTGAAAGCTAGTTTTTTGTTAATTTTTAAATGGCTTTTTAGCTTGGGCATCATTATTTTTATTTACTGCAATGCAATGTTTACAAGTGTTACAGCTTTATTTTTTTTGTTTGAGATAATATTATTTGCGAGAACTTGTTTACAAACTTTTGTATAGCCGCTATACATTTGTGTAACAAAAGCAAAGAAATAAATGCTTTTACAATCTAAGCTGTAAATCAGCACAAATTTCGATTTTAAGATTTTTTCATATGGCAAGCAATCGTTAGAGGTCGTTCCGTTTCCACGGAACGACCCTTTTTTTGGGTTACTGCAAAATATTTGCTACCATTTTCTTTAAGCGCATTAAATTGCTACTATGAAGGCAGAACAACCTCAAGCAAATGGCGAATTACTTTTACAACTTGTAACTACTAAAATGCCTTTTGGCAAATACAAAGACACGCTTATCTGCGATTTGCCCGAGTTTTATATTGAATGGTTTGCTAGAAAGGGATTTCCTAAAGGTAAGATTGGTGTATTATTGGCAACCATGTACGAGATTAATTTAAACGGCTTGAAAGATTTACTAAAGCCATTACGTAAATAATTATCTGCAACATTAGCAAAGAAAAAGCCGTTAGATTTTTTTTCTAACGGCCTTTATATTCTTTAAAAAATGTACCAAAATTAAGCAACGGCTTGTTTTACTAAGTCTGCTGCTTCACTTAATAAAATAGCAGACTGAACTTTTAGCCCGCTTTCGTCAATTAATTTTTTAGCTTCTGCTGCATTGGTACCTTGTAAACGCACTATAATAGGAATAGTAATATTGCCTAGTTTATTATAAGCCTCAATTACACCTGCAGCAACTCTATCGCAACGTACAATACCACCAAAAATATTAATTAAGATAGCTTTTACGTTAGGGTCTTTCATAATAATTCTAAAACCAGCTTCTACAGTTTGTGCATTTGCTGTACCACCTACGTCTAAAAAGTTTGCAGGCTCGCCACCAGCTAATTTAATCATATCCATTGTTGCCATTGCCAAACCGGCACCGTTTACCATGCAACCTACGTTACCGTCTAGTTTCACAAAGTTTAAGTTAAACTGGCCAGCTTCAACTTCTGTTGGATCTTCTTCGGTAACATCACGTAATGCAGCAATATCTGCATGGCGCATTAGGGCGTTGTCATCCAAATTCATTTTACAATCCACAGCAATCATTTTGTCATCGCTAGTTTTGAAAAACGGATTAATTTCAATCATGCTTGCATCTAAACCTACGTAAGCGTTGTATAAATTAGTTACAAAATTTACGCAATTTTTAAAAGCTTCACCAGTTAAACCAAAGTTGAAGGCAATTTTGCGAGCTTGAAACGGCTGTAAACCACCACTTGGGTGTACTAATTCTTTAAATATTTTTTCGGGTGTGCTATGTGCTACTTCTTCAATATCCATACCGCCTTCGGTACTGTACATAATTACATTTTGACCATTAGAACGGTCTAGCAAAATGCTTAAATATAGTTCTTTGGTAGGGTTAAGACCGTCATAATAAACGTCTTGTGCTACTAAAATTTTGTTTACTTTTTTACCAGCTTCACCTGTTTGAATGGTAACCAATGTACCACCTAAAATACCAGTTGCATAGCTAGAAATATCTTCTACACTTTTACCAACTTTTACGCCATTCATACCAGTTTCAATCACTTTTCCTTTACCACGACCACCTGCATGAATTTGTGCTTTAACTACGGCAAATTTGTTGTTGGTTTGTGTTTTTATTTGGCGGTAAGCTTCTTCTGCGGCAGCTACTGTTTCAACAGCGATACCTTCTTGAACAGGAACATTGTATTTTTTTAATAATTCCTTTGCTTGATACTCGTGTAAATTCATATCGTTAAAAAATTTTGGCGAAGATAAGTGAAAGTATAATTGACAAAAATGAATTGCTATTGATTTGTAGAATTATTTACGCCAACGTTATCGAATGTATTTTTAGAGAATTTTATTGTGCTTTTTTAAAGCAAAAAGACTAGCCATTTAGCTAGTCTTTTCAAGTATTTTAGTGGTGTACCTTGCTCGTAAATTTATGGTAGAAAGGTGTTTTACTTTTTTCATCTTTTGGTTTGTATTTACCTGTAATAATAGGTACATACATTACTCTTCTACGGCTTGCTTCGCCCATTAAAGGCGATTGCTTTACACGGTGCCATAATCTACCATCGTGTACCGTTAAATCGCCTGAATGAATATCAAAACCAACTTCTTTTTTATCATCGCTATTATCAATAAAGTATTTTTTACCAAATAACAATTTGATAATATTTTGGTTTTGTGTACCAGGAATCACTCTTAAACCACCGTTTTCAAACAAACAAGTATCTAAATGTAACCCTACATTTAGCATTGGCATTATTTTTTGGCCAAGAAATAAATCTCTAGGGCTATCGGTGTGCCATCCCATTTGGGTAAATGTGCTATTTGGCGTGTTAATATAATTATTAATTACCAAGCCATCTTTTTCATGTTCACCAATTCGGCCCTCATAAGGTGCTAATAATTCTGAAAGGTTGGTAAGGCGAGGGTCTGTTAGCAATTCTCTTAAAGGCTCGCTGTGTAAAGATGTAAAACATAAGCGCTGAATAGCTTTGTTACCATTTTCATCTTTACCAAATTTTAAAGGAATGCCATTTACTTTATCGCGGCCTTCAGCTAGCCACAATGCCTCTAAACGCTTTATTTCGCTAATGCAAAGCTCAACCTTTTCTTGGCTTAGAAAGTTGCGAAATACAATAACCCCATGCTTTTCAAAAAAACTCAGTTGGTCTTGCGTTAGTGTGTTGCCCAAATAAAAATCTGAATCCCATTTTTTCATTATCATGCCTGTTCTCAGTTAATCTACACAATGTTAATTAATTATTACAAAATTGTGAAGTTAAGTTTAAATAAAAAAACTGCAAACTAAAATTAAACGCACTTAAAAAGTGGCAATAAATTTAGTTGGTGTATTTTGCAAAGATATATTGATGAAAGTAGAATGAAAAATTGTAAAAAAAAATTAGCAGCCATTATTGTTTTATTGCCATTGTTAGTGATTGGTCAAACAGATACTACAAAAGTACCCAAGAAAAAATCGACAGTAATTTTTCCCGTAATCGCAAGGTCTATAGAAACGGGTTTTAGTTTTGGTGCTGCTGCCTCTACAACTTTTCATCTTGCCAAGAACGATACCGGTACTCGTACCTCTAACATTCAAGCTATTGCCTTGTATTCTGTAAAAAAACAGTTTGTAGCTGCATTAGAAGGCTCTCAGTACACCAAAAACGAGCGCTATATTTTTAATGAAATTATCAGTTTCAGTTCTTTTCCCGATAAATTTTGGGGGCTAGGAAAATATTCTTTGGCTAGTAACGAAGAGTCGTACAAGTTTCAACAGTATTATGTTAATCTTCAGGTATTGAAAAATATTGGCCACCATTTTTTTGTGGGCGGCTTACTTGAAGTTCAAAACTTAATGGATATTGATTATAACAAAGGCGGCATTTTTGATTTAGACAATGTTAGTGGTCGTCATCCATATTTCATAGCAGGTGTTGGCGGTAGTTTGTCGTACGATAATCGCTCCAATGCGTTCTCGCCACAAAAGGGATTATTTGCACAAATGTATTTTAATCATTTTGACAAATATTTTGGCTCGAACTATATATATAGCAATCTAGTTGTAGATGTACGTAAATATATTCCGTTTAAGCAAAAAGTGCTTGCCTTACATGCGTATTATTCGGGTAATTTTGGCGATGAAATTCCGCTGCGAAGTTTGGCATCGTTAGGCGGTAGCAATAGAATGCGTGGCTATTACGAGGGCCGATTTAGAGACAAGCAATTAATAACTCTACAAACAGAGTTACGGTTTCCTGTGTATAAACGTTTAAGTGCAGTTGCGTTTGGTGCAGTTGGCGATGTTGGCAATAATTTATCCGATTTTTCGCCATTAGCACTTAAATATTCGTATGGTACGGGCCTACGTTTTGCAGTAAATAAATCCGAACGTTTAAATATTAGAGTTGACTATGGTTTTGGTGCAAAAGGCAATAGTGGTTTGTATTTTCAGCTAGGCGAAGCTTTTTAAAATTGTTTGAGCAACCATTGCGAAACTTTATAACACACGTAAGCAAATAATGGCGCAGTTACTACGTCTAACGTGTAATGCACATGCTGAATAAGTACTAAAATACCAATTAGTACGGTAGAAATAAGTGTTAAAATTTTATCTATCTTTTTCTCTAAACACAAAAACATTAAAAACTGCGTTGCCGTATGACCAGAGTAGAACAGGTCTTTGGTAATAAATTTTCCCCCATAAAAAGTATTGCTCAAGGGGTCTACAAGCGGTATTAATTGTGCTGGTGGATTTAAATTTAATAAACTAATAGATAGTACTCTGCTAATTGCAATCAACAGAAAACACCAAGTAATGTTAATAGCTATTCTAGGGCTTCTTATAACTCGATAAAGCGTAAGTGCCCCCATGCCCCAAATGATGGTAAATACAGGTATAGATACGTTTCTTGCGGGTAGTTTATCCAACAAGAAATCATTTAAAACCACGCCATTTCTTTGTTCAATATAATCGAAAAAGAGAGGGTACAAGCTAAGTGTGATGGCTACTAAACAAAGCCCTGTAATTAGTTTTATTTTAAACCATTTATTAGCCCAAGCATCGGCCCACAAAACCTGTTCACATTTGTTAAAAATCATGCTGTAAGAATACTTTAAATAATAGCTGTTGATAAAAAGTAGCGAAATTATCAATAAAAAAATAAACTAGAAATGAATATTACTAAAAAATTGAAATCTTTTGGCGAAAGAATTGGCTTCATTAGCTTGCATCTATTTAACCATTGCTGCGAAATAATTTTTTTAGAAAAATAAGCAAACTAACATTTGTTAGTTTATGTTTGTTTCAAAATATTGCTATTATGAATTTTGAATTTACTGAAGAACAATTAATGATTAAACAAGCTGCAAAAGACTTTGCACATACCGAATGTTTTTCTGGCGTGATAGAACGAGACGAATTACAGAAGTTTCCTAAAGATCAAATATCAAAACTTGCCGACCTTGGTTTTATGGGTATGATGGTAAAGCCCGAATATGGCGGTAGCGGTTTAGATACCGTAAGCTATGTATTGGCCATGGAAGAAATAAGCAAGGTAGATGCAAGTACTAGTGTATGTATGAGTGTAAACAATAGCTTGGTTTGCAATGGCTTAGAAGCTTCTTGTACCGAAGCGCAAAAACAACAATATTTAGTACCGCTTGCACAGGGCAAAAAAAATGGCGAATTGTATATTGGTGCTTTTTTATTAAGCGAGCCAGAAGCAGGTAGCGATGCCACAAGCCAGCAAACTACTGCTGAAGATATGGGTGATTATTATTTACTTAATGGCACCAAAAACTGGATAACTAATGGTTCATCGGCATCGGTGTATTTAGTAATGGCACAAACAGATAGAGCAAAAGGCCCACATGGCATTAATACTTTGATTGTAGAAAAACATTGGCCCGGTATAACTGTTGGTGCTAAAGAAAATAAACTAGGTATTAGAGGTAGCGATACCCACACCATTATGTTTAACGATGTAAAAGTGCCTAAACAAAATAGAGTAGGTGAGGATGGATTTGGATTTAAGTTTGCCATGAAAACACTTGCTGGCGGCCGCATTGGCATTGCATCGCAGGCACTTGGTATAGCTAGCGGTGCTTACGAGTTGGCATTAAAATATTCGAAACAGCGTAAGGCTTTTGGTAAAGAAATTGCCCAGCATCAAGCCATACAATTTAAACTTGCCGATATGGCTACGCAAATTGAAGCTGCAAGATTATTGTGCTTAAAGGCTGCCTGCGATAAAGATAATGGTCGCAACTACGATTTAAGTAGTTCTATGGCAAAAGTATTTGCCAGCGAAACTGCTATGGCTGTAACTACTGAAGCGGTACAAATACACGGTGGCTATGGTTTTGTAAAAGAATATCATGTAGAACGCATGATGCGTGATGCAAAAATTACACAAATTTATGAAGGCACAAGCGAGGTGCAACGCATTGTAATAAGTAGAGCAATTTTGAAATAAAAAACACGAAAGTTGCTTCACCTAGTTTGTAAAGTTGAAGCAACTTTTTAAAAATTACAAATAAAAAAGGCGCCAATTTGGTTCCTTTTTTAGTGAAATTTATTTATCAAAACTATTGGGCCAAGTAGCTTTTAGTTTATCAACTTTAGTTAACACTTCGTTGTTTAGTTGTTTTTTATAAGCCTGTAATGCTTTGCTAATTTCAGCATCAAAACTGCCTAAAATAGTGGCTGCTAAAATACCAGCATTCTTGGCCGCATTAAGTGCTACCGTGGCAACAGGAATACCATTTGGCATTTGTAAAATACTCAAAACGCTATCCCAGCCATCAATAGAATTACTACTTTTTATTGGTACACCTATTACTGGTAAAGTGGTAATACTGGCTACCATACCAGGCAAATGCGCTGCACCACCTGCACCTGCAATAATTACTTTCAAGCCACGCTCTTTTGCAGTTGTAGCATAGTCTATCATGCGCAACGGTGTTCTATGTGCAGAAACTATTGTTAACTCAAAAGGCACGCCGAAATGTGCTAACATATCGGCGGCGGCTTGCATAATAGGTAGGTCGCTATCGCTACCCATAATAATACCAACCAAAAGTGTATTTGCCATATAGTATTTTAAAACAGCAAGATAAAGGCAATGCTAACATGCACCATATTTTTTTGCAGTTACTTTTTGCAAGGCTAAAGCCTTGGGTTATTTGAGTTCTGCCTTACTCCCAACGGAAGTAAGGCAAAAACTGTGGGAAATGCCTTAGTTCCTACAATGATAGTATTAAGTAATTATTCATCTTAGCATTGCAGCAGATGCTTCTTTCGTTAGCAGAACATCAACAAACCTTCTGCTTCTTTACCTAACCCAATTACATTCTTTCTGGTACACCAATACCTAATAATTGCATACCCGTTTTAAGTACTTGTGCGGTTAATTGTGATAATTGTAGGCGTAGTAATTGCTTTTCTTCGCTTTCTGCATTGGCAATAGAATGTTCGGTATAAAACGAGTTGAAGGTTTTGGCTACATTAAAAATATAAATTGCCACTTTGCTAGGGTCGTGTTCTGCTGCGGCTTCGCCAATAACAGTAGGGAATAATTCTAAGCTAATAGCCAATGATTTTTCTAATGGTAAAAGGTTGCTACCATAGACCGTTAACTGTTGACCGTCAACCGTTGATGCCATCTTCCTTAAAATGCTTTTAATTCTTGCATGTGTATATTGTATAAATGGCCCTGTAAACCCATGTACATCTATACTTTCTTCGGGGTTAAAGATCATTTTCTTTTTGGGGTCAACCCTTAGTAAGAAAAATTTAAGCCCGCCTAATCCAATTGTTTTATATAGCTGTTCAAGTTCATCAGCCTTAAAATCTTTTAGCTTGCCAACTTCTTCTAGTTTTTTAAGCGTAGTTTCTTTTGATACGCTAATCATTTCTGCTACCAAATCGTCTGCATCTACCACAGTACCTTCACGGCTTTTCATTTTGCCGGTAGGCAATTCTACCATGCCATAACTTAAATGAAAAATACCATCAGCAGACGGCAAACCTAGTTTTTGACAAATGAGTTTCAGTACTTTAAAGTGGTAATTCTGTTCGTCACCCACTACATAAATACTTTGGTTTGCATTAAACTCTTTTTGTTTTTGCTCGGCCAAGCCAATGTCTTGCGTAATGTAAACCGAAGTGCCATCTTTACGGCGCACAATTTTTTCGTCCAAACCATCAGCGGTTAAATCAATCCACACACTGCTATCTTCTTTTTGAAAAAATACTTGTTTTTCTAAGCCTTTTTCTACCAAATCTTTACCTAGTAAATAGGTATTGCTTTCGTAGTAAGTTTTATCAAAATCGCTACCAATGGTTTTGTAGGTGGTGTTAAAACCTTTGTACACCCAAGTATTCATTTTCTGCCACAAATCTAGCACTTCAGGCTTTCCTGCTTCCCAGTCTATCAGCATTTGCTGGGCAGCTTTCATAATGGGTGCATCTTTTTCAGCTTGGTTTTTGGTAATGCCAGTAGCAACCAATGCTTCTATTTCTGCCTTGTAGGCATCGTTAAATTTTACGTAATAATCACCTACAAAATGGTCGCCTTTTTTGCCAGTACTTTCTGGTGTTGCGGCGTTGGCAAATAATTGCCAAGCAATCATGCTTTTACAAATGTGAATGCCTCTATCGTTTACAATGCAGGTTTTAACAATATTGTAGCCGTTAGCTTTTAGTATTTCGGCAATACTCCAGCCCAAAAAGTTGTTGCGCAAGTGGCCAAGGTGTAGCGGCTTGTTGGTATTGGGCGATGAATATTCTACCATTACACGTTTGCCATTTGGCGCAGCCTTACCAAAATGCTGGTTATTAAAATTGGTATTGGTAAAGTTGAGCCAATAACTATTGGCAATACTTAGGTTTAAGAAGCCTTTAATAACATTGTAAGCCGTAAATAGGGTAGGGTTATTGGCTACTAAATAATCACCTAGTTCTTGCCCAAGTGCGTCTGGCGATTTTTTTAATTGTTTTACAAAAGCAAATAATACTACGGTATAATCGCCTTCAAACTCGGGTTTGGTAGCGTTTACTAAAATGGCAGCATCTTCAATTTCAATAGCGTATAGAGCCGTAATAGCTTTAGCAGTAACTTGTTTAATTTGTGCAACAACACTCATATTCTTAACATTTGTGGGCTACAAATCTAACTGTTATGCCCTTAACTTTACCGCCATTTATGAAGCAATTACATCAACAGTTTCGCAATTTAATTTTAACAGTTGTAGATTTCTTTTATCCGTTGTTTAAAAAGATTATGCCTTTGCAAACCTATCGTTATGCGGCTTGTGGTGGGTTTAATACCTTGCTAGATATTGGGCTGAGTATTTTTGCGTATCATTTTATTTTTAATAACGCATTATTTGTACCCTTTGCAACTGTTCTTCCAAAACTAGCTATCGAAGCGCCAATTGCGGCTTTTTTATTTAGTTTTAGTTTTACTTTCCCTATTGGTTTTTATTTTAACAGATACATTGTTTTTCAAGAAACAAGTTCAAAAAAATCTACTCAACTAGCCAAATATTTGTTTATTGTATTTATATGCCTAATGCTTAACTACGGCTTCTTAAAAATATTTGTAAACCTTTTTGTTTGGTCTTTTTTTGTATCTAAAATTATAACTACGTTATTGGTGGTTAGCTTTAGCTATATTTCTCAAAAGCATTTTACGTTTAAAACGGTGGTGGATGATTAAATGAACCACAAATTACCGATGAGGATTTGTGAGAAGTGATTTGCACCAAAAAAGCGATGCTCTAAATGACCATCGCTTTTTGTTTTAAGAATTTTTTGCGGTTACAATTTATTTGATTGCGAAACTCACTTTATTGTTGCCCCATAACATTGTAACAGTGCCATTTGCGTTAGCATCAATTTTAAATTGTTCTGTAAAGCTGTCTTTACTAGCTTTTACAGTTACACGCAAAACGTCATCGGCTTCTTTGTAGTTAAAAGCCCCCCATTGTTTAGCAGTTTTGTTTATAATGATTGTCCAATCTTCACCATTTACCAATGTAAATAAACTGTATTTGCCGGCAGGTAATGGTTTGCCTTCAACGGTTACATCTTTACTTAATTCTATAGTGGTGGCATCATTTGCACCAGTGCGCCATACTTTGCCAGCCATTGGCTCTAGGTTGGTACCAATGGTTCTACCTTTTACCGAAGGTGCATTGTAATTAATTTTTACAGTTGCGCCACTAGCAATAGTAGTTTCTGTACGCATTGCGGGGCTAGGTTTTGGCTTGTCTTGCGCCATTACAAATGAACTTGCAAATAAACTTACAAATAGAAGAGATGCGATAACTTTTTTCATGTGTTTGTTTGATTTTTAGAATGACGAATATATTGTGATTTTTGTTTGATTTATACGTGTTTTATGATGTGCGGTAAAAGTACTTGGGTAAATTTATGTGCTAATATTTTTTTGCTTGCCCAAAGCATAGAGCCTATTGCTATTGGGTTATGTGTGTGCTAGCATTAATTTAGGTTTACAAAATCGGGCCTTTTTACATACTGACTATTGTATTTAAAACCTAAGTCGGTAGTAAATGTAATATTCCAAGGATTCATGTTAATAGTGGTACGTGGGTAATAAAATGCCTTTAATTCCATGGTACCAAAAATTAAGTTTTCGTTGCGGCTTCTTATGCCGGCACCAAAAGTGCCATAAATGTCGCCCTTATTAAAATTGAAGCCAATTGGTTTTAGGTACGATAAATTGGTAAAAAGAAACGGTGCAAAACTAAAGCCCGATAATTTCCAAGTATTATAAAACACCGATGTACAACCAATAGTTAAACGCATATCGGCAAGTGTTGCAGAATCGTTGCTAAATTGCTCAATACCAAATTCGCTATTTAAACGTATTGGTTCATCTAAACTGCGTTGGTATTGCTGCGATATACTGCCATTAATAAAATGCCTTATAAACCATCTGCTGTTGGCTATTTTACGCAATTTGGTAAAGCTTTCTGCGCCTAAAACTATTCCCACATCTTGCAATTTTTTTTTGTTTAAATAGCTGCCAACTCGTAAAGTGTAGTTAAAATAATTTTTCTTGCTAGTAAAATAATTACGTTGAAAATCGAAACCTAAGTAGGCTCTAGAAACATCGCTTCTATCGGCCCATCCGGCTATTAACGAATAATTGAACCCTTCGGGAATGTCCTCATTTCTACCAAAGCCATACAAGAAATTAGTACGATAATATTCTTGCTTAAAAATAGTGTACGATGCAAGCACACTCGTTAAATTGGCATATTGATATACATATCTATCATGGTAAACACTTGGTGTTTGAAAAAATTTACGTGCTGTACCTCTTAAAGCTAAAAAATGCTTGGTTTTACGTACAGTGCCTTCGTCGTTAGCCAATTTACCAGAAATATTATACCCTACCCATGCATCTACCTGCCTAAACTGATAGTTAAAATCGCTGTTAAACAACGAGTCGCTTACATACCTGTTAGTAGTGGCGTGAATTGTATTTTCTATTAAGCCCGTCCACAATGAATAAGGGCTAACTAATGGCATTTCAAATCTTGTATAAAAAACGGTTTCTTCTCTACGACCGCTATTAAATGCCGGTGCAATATCGCTGTAACCAATAGTAAAATCAACAAAAGTACCCTTAATGTTGCGCTTGGTATATTCTAACCCAATACCATATTTTTTACTTCTATCTAAATCGTAGTACTGCCTAGCAATAATGCGTTGTGCTTGCCCCATAAAATTATCTTCTTTCACTTCTAAATACCCATTACGTGGCGAGGCGCTACCAGTGCCACTAATTGAAAACACATCTTTATAAACCACCACAATGTCTACTGCATTTTTATCAATTACACATGGTTGTACTAAAATTCTAGCATCTTGTATATAGCTTAGGTCACGTAAAAAGCGCTCATTGTCAGCCACTAAATTGGGGAACAATCTATCGCCTTCTTTAAAAAACAAATTGTTGCGAATAATTTTTTCTTTGGTTACTACGTGCAAATTATCTGCTAATCTAAAAAACAAAGATTTATGCATAGTGCTTGTATCATTTACCGAGCCTCCAAAAGTGATATTAGTAACCTTAATATGATTAATTTTTTTATCTTTGAAAATAATAAATGGATCAATATTATTGATAGTTGCCCCAATGGTATCGTTTGGTGAATCGATAGACACTAATCGGCCAATTTTACCAAGTACTCCTTTCTTTTTTGCTAGAAAAAAAGTATCAAGTGTAGCTGCTTTTTTAGGTTGTGCAATGCCAATAGTTACCACTATTGTAGCCAAGAAGCACACAATGCAAGCACGTAACACAACTAAATAAAACTGGCTAAACATTTGTAATGGCAAAAAATTAGTAACAAGCATGTAAATATAAGTGTTGAAAGCATTGATTAGTAGATAGGTTGTGTTAACTATTTCGTATTATGCAAAATGATGCCAGCTTGTAATTTTCCAGCAATCGAAACGTGTTTACCCACAAATGTTGATTTTAAAAACCCACAAGAAACTATCAAACAATATTTTTGCAACTCTTTAAAGAAGTTATATGGCAATAAATGAGGCAATAGAAAAAGTACATGTATTAATTATTGGTAGTGGCCCAGCAGGTTACACTGCAGCTATTTATGCCGCTCGTGCAAATATGAAACCTGTGTTGTACCAAGGTATTCAACCGGGTGGTCAATTAACAATTACTACAGAAGTAGAAAACTATCCAGGCTATGCTGACGGCATACAAGGGCCCGAAATGATGATAAACTTTGAGAAACAAGCCGCTAGAATGGGTGCAGATATTCGTTATGGCTTGGCTACTAAAGTTGATTTTAGCCAACAACCTTACCGTGTACAAATTGACGAGGAAAAATGGATTGAGGCTGATTCGATTATTATTTCAACAGGTGCATCGGCTAAATGGCTTGGTTTACCAAGTGAAGAACGTTTAAATGGTTTTGGTGTAAGTGCTTGTGCGGTGTGTGATGGCTTTTTCTTTAGAGGTAAAGAAGTGGCTATTGTAGGTGCCGGCGATACTGCGGCGGAAGAAGCGATGTATTTATCAAAACTTTGTACCACCGTACACATGATAGTACGTAGTGAACAAATGCGTGCAAGTAAGGTAATGCAAGATAGAGTTTTGGCTACATCAAATATTAAAATATATTGGAGCTGCGAAACCGATGAGGTATTAGGCGAGCATAAAGTAGAAGCTGTGCGTATTAAAAACCGCTTAAACAATAGCACACAAGAAGTACCCATTAGTGGTTTTTTTGTAGCAATAGGGCACAAACCAAACAGCAATATTTTTAAAGGCTTTATTGATATGGATGAAACTGGTTACATCAACACTATACCTGGTACATCTAAAACAAACCTTGAAGGGATTTTTGCAGCAGGTGATGTGCAAGACAAAAACTATCGCCAAGCAGTTACAGCCGCAGGTAGTGGTTGTATGGCTGCCCTTGATGCAGAAAGATATTTGAGCACTAAAGGTTTGGTTTAATCTAATACAAACATTAGACAAATAGAAAACATCATTCAGTACCTTTTATTTCCAAAAAAGCTAATAACAGTATAGCTTTCAAAGAATGTTACTTCCACAAATATCTATTAACCCTAAAATATGCAAAGCTTTTTGCCAATAAACACACTATTAACAGATGTTTACAAAACTTTAAAGCTACTTAAAACAGAAACTTTTACTTTCGGCTAATGAAATACCTTTTGTTTTTAATCACTTGTTTTTGTTTGGCAACCACATTTGCGCAAACTTCATTTATAGAAGCACAGCGAAGCAACTCAAAAGTTGCAAATGCATTAAAAACAAAAGAAGATACACTAAAAAAACAATTTGAAAAAGCCAACCTGCAATGGCCTGCCAAACAAGTGTATATACGCAGCTTTAAATACGATAGCCAGTTAGAGGTTTGGGTACGAAACACAAATAAAGAACCTTACAAATTATTGAAAACGTATAAAATTTGTGCCCTTAGCGGTGCTATGGGCCCAAAAAGAATTGAGGGCGATTATCAAGTACCAGAAGGTTTTTATTGTGTAAACGAGTTTAGACCCAGCAGCAGCTACCATTTAGCACTTGGTATTAATTACCCAAATGCAGCAGATTTGTTGTTAAGCGATAGTACAAAACCAGGTAATGAAATTTATATACATGGCAGTTGCACTACGGTTGGTTGCATACCTATTCAAAACGATCCTATAGAAGAATTATTTTTAATTACTGCTATGGCAAAAAATGTGGGTGAGGATTTTATTCCTGTACACATTTTTCCTGCAAGATTTAATGTGGCCAAAAGTGCCGATTATCTTGCAAAAGCGAGTAAAGATGATAAAGACTATCAACTGTTTATCAAGCAGTTAAGAGAGGTTTACGAATATTTTGAATTACATAAAAAATTACCCCTAATTGCTGTAAACAAGAAGGGCGAATATGTGGCTTTATAATAAACTATCCATACAAAACCTGCACAGTTTCTGGCGTTTTTTGAAGTAATAATATTTGCTTACCTGCTGTTAATTGCTCTAAAATAGCCTCGTTGTAATGCCTAATGGTTAATAAGGTTAAATTCTTAGTCACTTGAATATCAAAAAGGGTAGAAGCTGCTAGTGCTAATTGTTCTATTTTTTCTTTCCTATCATCAAGGCAAATTTGTAAGCTAATGGCTTCAGTTTGAATTACATTTGCTTTAATTTTTAATTGGCTAAATATTTTATACAATTCAATCATTGGCTGCTCACCTACAAATGAAAAGTCTTGACTATGCAAGGTTAGTAATGCCTGTTGATTTTTTACAACAATAATTGGTGGTAAATGCTTTACAAGTTTTTGACCAATAGTAGTACCAGGCAAATTAATATCTAAAAAGCATTTTACGTGTAATGGTATGCCTTTGTTTTGTAGCGGTTTTATGGTTTTTGGGTGAATTACTTGTGCACCATAATATGCCATCTCAATTACTTCTTCAAAGCTTAATTCTGGTATTAATTCAGCATCTGGAAATTGTTTTGGGTCTACATTCATCACACCTGCAACATCTTTCCAAATAGTTAAACTACTCGCATTCAGTAAGTTAGCAAAAATTGCTGCCGTAAAATCGCTACCTTCTCTGCCAAGTGTCGTGCTTTCATTATCATCTGTAGCACCTATAAAACCTTGGGTTAAAAAGATATTATCGGTAGCAAAATTTAAGCTGCTAACTGCCGTCTTGGTTTTTGCCCAATCAATAATTGCATCTCTAAAATTATTATCAGTACGTACAATATCTCTTACATCAAGCCAAGTATTGGCAACTCCAATTTCATTAAAATAAAAACTAACAATAGCAGTGCTTAGTAATTCGCCAATACAAACAATTTGATCATAATAATAGTCAAATTCTCTTACAGGTTTATCGTGTAAAAGCCATTCTATCTCAGTAAAAAAGTCGTTTAATAAGGTATAGCAAGCGTTGTAATGCGTAACCAACAAAAATTTTGCAGTAGTTAAATGCTGCTGTTTAATAACTTCAAAAAGGCGTAAAGCATTGTCAGTATCGCCACTAAAAAATACTTCAGCAACTTTTTCTAGTGCATTGGTAGTTTTGCCCATTGCAGAAATAATTACCATAAGTGGCTCATTATCAGTTTTATTTTGTAAAATTTTACCTAGGTTTTGTATGCGCTCAACGCTGTTTACACTAGCACCCCCAAATTTATATACCTGCATTTGTTATCATTTATTCATGCAAATATGCTAATTTGTCTGTTAAATTTAAGAATGAAGAAAATTATTTTTGAAACTTTCAGTAATTATTGAAAGTTTTGTATAGTTTTGTGAAGTCAAATTTTACGATACTAAAAAAAAGATACATGAAAGTAATAATAGTAGGTGCAGGTTTTGCAGGATTGCAACTTGCAAGAAGACTAAATAATAAAGCAGGCATTAATGTATTGCTAATTGATAAAAATAATTACCACCAATTTCAGCCGCTATTTTACCAGGTAGCAACAGCAGGTTTAGATGCTAGCAATATTTCATTTCCATTGCGTAAAGTGTTTCATAATAGCAAAAATGTGTCTATTAGACTGGCAGAATTGCAAACAGTAAACGCAAAAGACAACACAATTACTACCGATATTGGGATTTTATACTACGATATTTTGGTGCTAGCAACTGGTGCAGATACCAACTTTTTGGGCAACGATAATTTGAAAAAATTAGCTTTTCCAATGAAAAGTACCGTTGAAGCACTACAATTAAAGCAAAAATTAATTCAAAACCTTGAAGATGCCCTTGAAATAAAAGACGCAGCAGCTTTAGAGCAACAATTAAGCATTGTGGTAGTTGGTGGCGGTGCCACAGGTGTAGAAGTAAGCGGTGCTATTGCAGAAATGCGTAATGATATTTTACCAAAAGATTATCCAGATTTAGATTTTAGTAAAATGAAAATCTATTTGCTAGAAAATTCACCTGAATTGCTTGGACCAATGAGCGAAAAAAGCCAAGTAGAAGCAAAGCAGTATTTACAAGAATTGGGGGTAATTGTGCAAAATGGTTCTGCGTTAGACAAATTTGATGGCAATACCGTAACACTAAGAGACGGTAGAATTATTGCGAGTAAAACGGTTATTTGGTCAGCAGGAATAAAAGGTAATGTGCCTCAAGGCATTGATAATGAATTAATTGTTCGTGGAAATAGAATCAAAGTTAACAGAACCAATCGCATGCAAGGTTTTGAAAATATTTATGTTTTGGGCGATGTTGCGTTTATGGAAACACCAAAATATCCTAAAGGTCATCCGCAAGTAGCTAATGTGGCTATTAATCAAGCAAAAAATTTGGCTACCAATATTAAGCGCATGGTAACAGGCAATAGCCATTTTTTAAACGAATTTGAATACGATGACAAAGGCAGTATGGCAACTGTGGGCAGACATTTAGCTGTAGTAGATATTCCAAATCCTAAAATTCATTTCAGCGGATTTTTTGCATGGCTGGTGTGGATGGGCTTGCATTTAATGCTGATACTTGGCGTAAAGAATCGTTTGCAAATATTTATTAACTGGGTGTACAAATACTTTACAAGAGACCAAAGTTTAAGGCTGCTGTACAAAGGCTTATTTAGAAACGAAAAAAATGAGCATTGATTGTCAGTTAGTTACTTCATTTTCCGAATCAATTTTATCCTATAATTTATATTATGTTAAATGGATTGTTTTAAAAAAAATAGGACTTAAAATCCTATCCATTCTTTCCACCCAACATTGGCACAAACGAAAAATTTTCAAATGCCTCTTCTATTATGCTGCCATCGGCTTGCTTGGTAATGCGTAACATACGCTGAAAGCCATTTTCAGTATCATCTACAGGTATTACCATATAGCCACCAACTTTTAATTGAGCCACTAATTTTGGTGGAATAAATGGTGCTGCTGCGGTAATAATAATTTTATCAAACGGTGCAAATGTTGGCAGCCCTTCAAAACCATCACCATAAAAAAACTTGATGTTGAGATATTTACTTTTGAAATAATAATTACTCTGATTGTCATATAGCTTTTTTTGCCTTTCTATGGTAAAAACCCTTGCCCCCATTTCGGCTAAAACTGTTGATTGATAGATACTTCCAGTGCCTATCTCTAATATTTTCTCGTTGCGGTTTACTTCTAATAATTGCGTTTGGTAAGCTACTGTGTACGGCTGCGAAATAGTTTGGTCTGCATCTATAGGAAAAGCCCTATCCTCGTATGCAATTTTATCAAATGCACTATCTAAAAAATAATGCCTCGGTATGGTATTAATGGCATTTAAAACCGCTTCATCTGTAATGCCTTTTGTTTTCAATACATCTACTAGCTGCTTGCGCATGCCTTTGTGCTGGTACGTGTCTATATAATTCCTCTTGTTGGTCATAAGCTATGGCGAAGGTAACTGCTTTGAAAAATTGAAAATGGACTATTATTTGATTGTGAACAGATAAATTTATCCATTAAATTACCCACAACATTGAAAAACTTCAAATAACTCGCAGTATTCATTCAATTTCTGTTAACAATACCTTTATTTTTGCAGCCGCAAATCATTAAAACTTAATCATGCAATTATCTTCTTTGTTAGACCGTTTCGCAGAACCAGAAACGCTGAAAATGGCCAAATTGGGCCGTGAATTAAGAGCTCAAGGCATTGATGTGATAGACCTTAGCCTTGGTGAACCAGATTTTGATACGCCTCAGCACATTAAAGATGCGGCAATTAAAGCTATTAACGACAACTTTAGCCACTACACACCTGTATCGGGGTATTTAGATTTAAGAGAAGCTGTTTGTACAAAGCTTAAGCGTGATAATAATCTTGACTATACACCCGAAAATATTGTTACTTCAACTGGGGCTAAACAAAGTTTGGCTAATGCTATTTTAGCTTTAGTTGATGAAAATGATGAAGTGGTTATTCCTACACCTTATTGGGTTACTTATAGCGAATTAGTTAAAATTGCTCGTGGTAAAGTGGTAGAAATTCACTGCGGTTTAGAAACTGGTTTTAAAGTAACACCTGCACAGTTAGAAGCAGCTATTACACCAAAAACTAAAGTATTCATGTTCTCTTCGCCATGCAACCCTTCTGGTGCAGTTTACAGTAAAGCCGAATTGGCTGCATTGGCAGAAGTTTTTAGAAAATATCCTCAAATCATCATCTTATCTGATGAGATCTATGAGTACATCAACTTTGGTGGCCAGCACGAAAGTATTGCGCAATTCAACGATTTAAAAGATCGTATTGTGTTAATTAATGGTTTAAGTAAAGGCTTTGCAATGACTGGTTGGCGACTTGGGTACATTGCTGCTAATACTACCATTGCCAAAGCTTGCGAGAAATTACAAGGTCAATTTACAAGTGGTACTTGTTCTATTACGCAAAAAGCTGGCGTGGTTGCTTTAACAACCGATTTAAAGCCAAGTTTTGAGATGACTAAAGAATTTACTCGTAGAAGAACTACAACCTTAGAATTGGTAAGTAAAATTCCTGGTTTTAAATGTTTTGCACCAGAAGGTGCTTTCTACATTTTTCCAGATGTAAGTGCATATTATGGTAAATCTAATGGCACAGAAGTAATTAAAAATGCTGCCGATTTCAGTATGTATTTATTAAACACGGCTCACGTGTCTAGCGTTATGGGCGATGCTTTTGGCGAGCCAAATTGTGTACGTTTTAGCTTCGCAAATAGCATGACAAACATTGAGAAAGCTTGGGCAAGAATTGCAGAAGCTTTAGCTAAATTAAACTAATTCAATACGTTTTAATGTATAAAAAATCCGTTCTAAAACTCAGTTTAGAACGGATTTTTCTTTTGTACCACTACCCTTTTTTAATTGGCAGTAATTTCTGCTACAAAGTTGTTCTTGCTTACTTTAGCTTTATTTATTAATGCTAATACACGTTCTTTCACGTCGTCTTGCAAGCCTTCAACTTCAGTTTCAAGCAAGTATTTCAACTCATCAAGTTCATCTACTGCTTGGCCTCTTAATTTTTTAAGCTTCTTCTTTAAATCTTCTGCACTTTTGGCAATATTTTGTCTTGTTTCTTTACCAGATGCAGGTGCAGTTAATACACCAATTACAGCACCGGCTACTAAACCTGCAGTAGCAGCAACAATTATTTTTTGTAAGCTCATGATACTATGTTTTTAAGTTAAACAATATCTATCATAAGTCAATAACCCTGCCAACAATGGTTTACCATGTTAATATTAGCAATTACCACACATAAAAATCCCCCGAACAAAAGTTCGAGGGATTTTTAAATATTTTGCTGTAACACTATTTTACCGAAGCAACCAAAGCCTTAAAACTTTCTGGGTTGTTCATAGCTAAATCGGCCAAAACTTTACGGTTAAGATCTATACCTTTAACGCTAAGTTTATTAATAAATTGGCTATAAGTCATACCTTCTTCTCTTACGCCTGCATTAATACGTGCAATCCACAATTGACGGTATTCTCTTTTCTTTAATTTTCTACCAACATAGCTGTAAGTTAAACCTTTTTCAACGATGTTTTTGGCAACGGTATATACATTTTTACGTTTACCATAATAACCTTTGGCTTGGTCAAGAATTCTTTTTCTTCTTGCCCTTGATGCTACTGCATTTACTGAACGTGGCATATTTTATAAGTTTGTTGTTAGATGAACTAACGAATGTTTTAAAATGTTTTTTTGCTTTTGAAACTTGTTCCTTGAAACTTGTTTCTTGGATGCTTATTTTAAAGCTAATAAACGCATAACAAAATCTTTGTTAGCTGGCCCAACCATACCCTTAGCACGTAATGCACGTTTGCGTTTGGTAGATTTTTTGGTTAAAATGTGGCGTTTGAAAGCCTTTTGAAAAGTGATTTCGCCTGTGCCCGTTACTTTAAAACGTTTCTTGGCACTTGAGTTTGTTTTTACTTTTGGCATAAAATAATCTTTGTTAAGATTACACCCTGCTGGCGTCTCGAACAGACGAGAACTTGTTGAGCCTTGTGGGAAATGGGCTGCAAAAGTAAGGGCAAAATTTTAAATTAGGAAATAGAATTTAAAGCTGGTAAAACTTTGCACCGCAGCTTTGGTTTTCCACATCAACAGTTGTCCCGCTTTTGGTTGCAAGTTCTCGTTTCGCTGTACTGTGACTGTGGGCTTTAGCTCAATTCTTTTATTGTTTTTGGGTAAGAGTGCTTGGCAATTCCGCTGCAATCGGGGGCTAAAATCATCAACTTTAGTACAGCTATTTTAGTGTTTCACAAATTACAAAGCCCCACAAAATTGTGAGGCTTCGATTATTAAAATGAGTAGCTTATTCAGCTTCTTTCTTCTTTTTAGCTGTTTTTGGTGTAAGCATCAAAAACATTCTTTTACCTTCTAGCTTTGGTAAACTTTCTGGTTGGCCGCTATCTGCAAGGCGTTCTGCAAATTTTAGTAGTACCAATTCGCCACGTTCTTTAAACATAATAGCACGGCCTTTAAACTGCACGTAAGCCTTTACTTTGTTACCTTCTTTTAAAAACTTCTCAGCGTGTTTTGCTTTAAAGTCAAAGTCATGATCGTCTGTGCCTGGCGTAAAGCGAACTTCTTTCACTTCACTTTGCTTGGCATTGGCTTTCATGTCTTTTTCTTTACGTTTTTTCTCGTAAAGAAATTTTTTATAGTCAATTGCTTTACAAACTGGTGGGTCTGCATTTGGCGAAATTTCTACTAAATCTAATTCCAATTGCTGCGCAATCTTTAGGGCTTCTTGTATTGGATAAATGCCAACCGTTACGTTTTCGCCTACTAAACGCACTTGCAGTGCTCTGATACGTTCGTTAATACGATGTTCAGGTTCTGGTTGTCTGTTAAATCGTGGGTTAAATCTGCCTGCCCCACCGCCTTTAAATGGTAATGCCATTAAAACTTATTTGGTTATATATTTTTGTTAAAGAAAAATCTTTGCTAGCGTTATGAAAAATGCACCTGATGCAAACATCGTAGCAATAATCCAAACGATTAGTTTATTTATTTCTGATTTTATTTCACTTTTTGTTTCTGCTGAAATTGTTTTCATTTCTTGACGCAGCATATTCATTTCTTGCTTCAATTCTTGAATATCGGTTCTAGGCGAAAAATTAACCTTCTCACTATCAAACTTTTGTTCAATTATTTTTTCAACTTCTTCTACAAATACTTTGGCTTTAGCATCATCAATATTGAGTTGCTGCCTAAAGAAGTCGTAGAATTTGATATGCTGTGCCGCAGTCATGCTGTAAAAATAATATTATTCTGCGCTTCTACGCTCTAAAATTTCTTCAGTAATATTTTTTATAAATTCTTCTACGCTTTGTGAACCTGCATCGCCTTTACCTTGCCTACGAATTGACAAGCGATTTTCGTTTACTTCCTTCTCGCCTACTACTAGCATATATGGTACACGGCTTAATTCTGCTTCACGAATTTTTTTACCAATTTTTTCTTGTCTGTCATCTACTTCTACCCTAACACCCGCTTGCTTTATTTGTTGCATTACGGCTTCTGCATAAGGCATAAACTTATCGCTGATTGGTAAAATTTTCACTTGTAAAGGCGATAACCATACAGGAAATTTTCCTGCATAATGTTCTAACAAGAAACCAATAAAGCGTTCGTGTGTACCTAATGGTGCACGGTGAATAATTAAAGGAATATCTGTTGCATTATCTTTTGTAGTGTATTCAAGGTTGAATTTTCGGCCAGAATTAAAATCAACTTGGTTGGTAGCCAATGTAAATTCTCTGCCAATGATGCTCCAAATTTGAACGTCAATTTTAGGACCATAAAATGCCGCTTCATCTTGTACCTCAATAAATGGTGTACCAGTTTCTATCAATACTTTACGCACCATGTCTTCGGTTTCTTTCCAAAGTTCGGGTTCGTTTACATATTTCTGACCTAATTTTTCTGGATTGTGCAAGCTTAAACGCATCACATATTTATCTACCCCAAAAATTTTGAAGTATTTTAAATACATATCGTTTACAGCTTTAAACTCTTGAAAAAACTGTTCTTTATTGCAGTAAATATGTGCATCGTTCATGTGCAAGCAACGTACACGCATTAAGCCAAATAATTCGCCACTTTGCTCGTAACGGTAGCAAGTACCATATTCTGCAATACGGTAGGGCAAGTCACGGTAACTTTTAGGTTCGGCACCAAATATTTTGTGGTGGTGTGGGCAGTTCATGGCTTTTAAATAGTATTTCTCGCCATCCATTTCCATTGGTGGAAACATACTATCTGCATAATACGGTAAGTGGCCACTTGTGTGATACAAACTTTCTTTTGCAATGTGAGGTGTAACTACACGTTTGTAACCTGCTGCGCCTTCGGTTTCTTTAGCTAGTTTTTCAAGTTCTTCAATAATAATGGTACCATTGGGCATCCATAAAGGCAATCCTTGGCCAACTTCATCGTCCATTGTGTAAATGCCAAGTGCTTTACCTAATTTTCTATGGTCACGTTTTTTTGCTTCTTCTAACAATAATATGTACTCATCCAATTCTTTTTGGCTAGGAAAAGTAATACCGTAAATACGAGTTAGTTGTTTGTTTTTTTCATCGCCTTTCCAATAAGCACCTGCAATGCTCATTAATTTAATGGCTTTTATGAAGCCTGTATTTGGTATATGTGGGCCACGGCATAAATCGGTAAAATTGCCTTGAGTGTAAAAAGTAATTTCGCCGTCTGTTAAGTTTTGCAACAAATCTAATTTGTATTCATCGCCTTTGGCCTCAAAATATTTTACTGCATCGGTTTTAGAAATTTCTTTGCGAATAAATAAGTTGTTCTTTTTTGCCAGTTCATTCATTTTTTTTTCTAGCACGGCCAAATCCTCATCAGATAATTTTCTATCACCTAAATCCATATCGTAATAGAATCCTTTTTCTAAAGCTGGGCCTACCCAAAATTTCACACCAGGAAACATAAATTCTACGGCTTCTGCCATTAAGTGGGCAGAGGAATGCCAAAATGTATTTTTACCATCATTATCATCCCAGGTTACTAATTTCAACGATGCGTTAGCCGTTATCGGTCTTGTAGCATCGCAAACTTGTCCATTCACATTGGCTGCCAAAACCTTTTTGGCAAGCCCTTCGCTAATTGATTTTGCAACATCTAGTGCACTTACGCCTTGTTCGTATTGTCTTACTGCACCATCTGGAAAACTAATGTTAATCATATATTATAGCCGCTTAAAAATTGTTTAAGGATTGCAAATGTAACAAATGCATCGCAGATGTAGCATAAGATTTTAGAGGTATAATTCCTAAATATCAAATGGGGAAAATGTGAGCTGGTAGTTTTTTTGGTAAGGCTCGGATTGGTGGTGATTGGTATAAAATTAGATTTGTTGTAAAACAAAGCACAAACTCCTAATAGTTAGTATCAATCGCAACTCTTTTGAAAAAAAATTGTTTGTTTACAGCAATTATATAGTTATGCGTTTAAAGTATTTGATAGTTTTTTTGTTACTCAGTTTCAGTTCCATAGCACAACAAAAACATTATTCCCAACCCAAGGGTATTTTTCGTGCAAGTATTACCGTACCTATTGGTATTAGTGTAAATGTGTCTTACGAACTGAAGTTGAAGAAAAATTTAACCTTAGTGCCACAGGCATCTCTTTTTAGTTATTTTAAAATACGTGGTGAATATATTGGCTCGCCTAGCTATACAAATTATCAAAGCCCGTCTTTATTGGCTAGCATTTTTTCAGCAGAACTTAGGTACTATTTTAATTTGAATAGAAGAACTGCTAAAAACAAAAATGTTACCAATTATTCAGCAGGCTATATTGGTTTACAACCTTATACAGCCTCAAACCCTTTTAATGGTGACGACAATTATGCACTTGATTATGAGGGAAATAATGGGGCTTTTTTTAACCTAGGTGTACAAAAGCAGTTTCATAAGCATTTTTATTACAACTTGTACGCAGGTGCATTAATTGGCTCTCGTTCTTTTAAGGGTTCTTATGCTGCTAATGTAGATCCAGCACATGTGGGCTTAACGCTTGGTTATACTTTTTAGTTTGGCAAATGCTTTTCTGTAACCGTTGGTGTTTTACATCAGCGGTTTTTTTTTGAGGCAATTAAAGATACAGGCATGTGCTTTATTCGTTATTTAAAATAATATTTTGTTTGGCAAACCTTTAGCCATTAATTTTAAAATCTTAATCTTAATTCTTAACATCTATGAAATTTGTAAAAACATCTGTCATTGCGTTATTTGCCATAGTGGGTAATGCACAAATAAGTGTGGCGCAAACTGCAACACCACCGGCTTCAAAGTACAATCAACACAAAGTTTTCAATCCATTATTTTACACCACAAATGGTAATGAATATCGCACAGCAGGTGGCGAACCTGGGGTTAAATATTGGCAAAACCGTGCTGACTACAAATTGGCTGTTACATTAGATACTGCCGAACATAAAGTGTTTGGCAATGTAGAAATAATTTACACCAACAATAGCCCTGATAAATTACCATTTGTATGGTTGCAACTAGATCAAAATATTTACCGTGAAGATTCTCGCTCGCAAGCTACAAGTGTGGTTGCTGGTGGCAGATTTGCCAATAAAGCATTTACCAATGGTGATGAAATAAAATCGGTAACGGTTATTCAAAATGGTAAAGCCGAAAAAGCCAATTTTATAATTAACGATACAAGATTACAAATTCGCTTAAACGATACGCTTAAAGCCAATGGTAGTAAGCTTTCTATTAAAATAGAATATGCATTTACAGTACCAGAATATGGTACCGACCGTTTGGGTAGATTAAATAGCAAAAATGGCTGGATTTATGAGGTGGCGCAATGGTATCCTAGAATGGAAGTTTACGATGATGTAATAGGTTGGAACAACATTCCTTACCTAGGTAGCTCTGAGTTTTACTTAGAATATGGCAACTTTGAATACAGCATTACTGCACCTGCTAACTTAATTGTTGTTGGTTCTGGCGAATTAATTAATCCAACTGACGTATTAACGGCATCTACTATTGCCAAACTTGCTAAGGCTGCTGCTAGCCCAAGTACTGTTATTATTAAGGATTCATCTGAAATTAATAGCAAATCATTTTACCCAAACAAAGCCAATTTAACTTGGAAATTCAAATGCATCAATGCAAGAGATGTTGCTTGGGCTGCGTCACGTTCATTTATTTGGGATGCTGCAAAAATTGAGTTGAAAAGTGGTAAAAAATGTTTGGCACAATCTGTTTATCCATTAGAAAGCGGCGGCAACAATGCTTGGAGCCGAAGTACAGAATATGTAAAGCACAGTATAGAATTAAGTTCTAGGTGGTACGAATACACCTATCCTGTTGCTACAAACGTGGCAGGTATTGTAGGCGGTATGGAATATCCAGGCATTGTATTTTGTGGTAGTAATGCTAAAAAAGGTGATTTATGGGGTGTTACCAATCATGAGTTTGGGCACAACTGGTTTCCTATGATTGTAGGTAGCAACGAACGTAAATATGCGTGGATGGATGAGGGGTTCAATACGTTTATTAACGACTTGGACACCGATGATTTTAATAAAGGTGAATATGCTGAAACACATAATGTACAACGTGTAGCAAAAGCCATGTTTAATATAAAGGCTGATGCCATTATGAATACACCTGATGTAATTCAGAATAACTATTTAGGTTTTGCAGCTTACAACAAACCAGCATTGGGTTTACACATTTTACGTGACCAAATTTTAGGTGCAGATAGATTTGATTATGCTTTTAAAACTTACATTAAACGTTGGGCTTTTAAACATCCAACACCTTGGGATTTCTTTCGTACTATGGAAAATGCTGCTGGTGAAGATTTAAGTTGGTTTTTTAAAGAATGGTTTATGACCGATTGGAAATTGGACCAAAGCGTGAAAGAAGTAAAATATGTAGACGGTGATGTAACCAAAGGCGCTTTAATTACCATTGAGAATTTAGAAGAAATGGCATTGCCTGTAGTTATTGCAATTAAAGAAGCGAATGGTAAAATTGACACTATCAAATTGCCAGCAGAAATTTGGCAGCGTGGTAGCAAATGGACGTTTAAATATAAATCAACCTCTAAGTTGGTAAATGTAACCATTGACCCTAAAGCAAAGTTTCCTGACATTAATACCACTAACAACACCTGGACGGGTATAACAGCAAAAGCAGTACCCGCAGGCGTTACAGCCAATACAGTAATTGAAAATTACTTGAAAGCAATAGGCGGAGCCGATAATGTAAAATCAATTAAAGACGTTAGTATTACGTCTGTTGGTACTGTTCAAGGGATAGAAATTGTATCGGTTTTAAAACAAAAAGGAGCTGATAAATTATTTCAAGAAATTAGTGTACCTGCAATGAATATGGTGCCAATGAGGTTTGTAATGAATGGCGATAGTATCAGCATGAAACAAAACGGACAACCAATGCCATTGCCCGCTACAGCTAAAGAAAGTTTTTTAACAAGTATGCAATTTATTCCAGAAAGTAACTTAGGTAGTGCCACACTTAGCCTTGCACCTATGCTAGAAGCAATTGACGATGCACAAGCTTATGTAGTAACTATTACACTAAGTACAGGTTTAAAAATAACCGCTTACTTTGATGAAGTTACTGGCTTAAAAATTAAAGAAATCAATGCTACTGGTACAATAGAAATTAGTAATTACCAAGTAGTAAATGGCATAAAAATACCTTTCACTAGAAAGTCAGAAATGGCTGGTCAGTTAATGGAATTAAAAATAAAGGATGCCAAAATAAACAGTGGCTTATCGGACGAAGATTTTAAATAACAACTTCTCTAATAACCTTCAAACTAAAGCACCACAACGTTTGTGGTGCTTTTTACTTATGTTACCAACTTTCGGTAATGCTAGTGAGTACCATAGGCGTAACACACTGCAACTGTATAACTTTCATGGTATTTGTACAAAGCGTAAATTGCAATAAAACTTCTACTAAAAGCAATTAATTGTAGTTGTAATTTTCACACATTTGTATTGTACAACAAAAGGTATCAAATAGCTATTCACCAATTTTATACAATTTTAGCTTTTTGGCATCGAAATTGTTTCTCAATTTACATTCAGCTTTTAAAACTTTTTAACCATGCAAGTATTCTCATTAAAACAGGTAAAAGTAGGGATTAGCTTAGTAGCTTTATTGGCAATTAGCAGCCAAATATCGGCACAGCGCAATTTGGGCCGCCCAGGTTATTACCATCCATCTCCAAGGGTATATGCTTACGCACCAAGGCCAGTTTATCGCCCATCGGTTCACATTAGTTTAGGCTTAGGTAGCCGCTATTATGCAAAACCCTATTTGCCTCGCTATAAATCGTTTGCACCTTATGGGCCAAACATAGGTTTTAGAGTAAACGCTTTGCCTTATGGTTATTTGCCTTTTTATTTTGGCAGCCGCAATTACTACTATTACGATAATACATTTTACCGCCGCTACGATGATAGAAATTATGAAGTAGTTGCACCACCAATTGGCGCAAAACTTCCTGAATTACCAAAAGCTGCAAAAGTTGTAACCATAGATGGCGTAAAATATTATGAATTAGGTGGTACTTATTATTTGCCAACTTACAACGAGAAAAATGAAATATTGTATGAAGTAGTTGGCGTAAATGGTGAACTAGAAACCAATCAATTAAGCAATGATAATGGCAATTATAACAATCAAAATCAGCCTCAACAAAGCAAACCTATTCAAGAAGGTGATTTTGTAGATAATTTACCAAACCAATGTAAAACCATCACTATTAATGGACAAACATTGTACGTTTCGCCTAACAATATTTACTACCAACAAATAGTTGAATACAATAGAGTTTACTACAAAATAGTTGGTAAATAAGCCTATTTTTCTAAACTAAAAATCCCATCTGAAAACATGTCAGGTGGGATTTTTTTATTGCTTTATATTTTGTATTTGCAAATTAATGTTGGTGGCTATTAGGTACAAACGTACCACTGTCTAACACTTTGCCACGCTCGGTTTTGAGCATACGAGAAGGGTAACGATTGATAACAATGAAATCATGTGTAGCCATAATGATGGTAGTGCCATAATCTGCACCAATTTGAAACAACAACTGCATAATTTCATCGCTTGTTTCAGGATCTAAATTACCAGTAGGTTCATCGGCTAAAATTAATTTTGGCGAGTTAAGCAAAGCTCTAGCAATATCTATACGTTGTTGTTCTCCGCCACTCATTTCAAAAGGCATTTTAAAGCCTTTACTTTTTAAGCCTACTTTATTCAGTACATCATTTATTTTTTCTTCCATCAAGTGCTCATCCTTCCAGCCGGTTGCCTTTAGTACAAACTTTAAATTATCGTGTACATTTCTATCGGTCAACAATTGAAAATCTTGAAACACTACACCCAAATTTCTACGCAAAAAAGGTACTTTTTTCCAATCCATTTTACGCAAGTCAAAACCTACCACAGATGCTTCACCATTATTCAATGTAAGGTCGCCGTACAATGTTTTAAGCAAGCTACTTTTACCTGTACCAGTTTTGCCCACCAAGTACACAAATTCGCCTTTCTCAATGGTAAAGTTTACATCTTGCAACACTAGGTTAGCACCTTGATATATATTAACGTTTTTAAGAGATATTACGGTATCGGCCATGATTGTTTTATTGAATTATTCTTTTAACGAAACTACAAGATAAGCATTGTTTAGATAGCCTACAATCTTGTTAATATTTAATTGCACCGAAGCTACCTTTTAACACTAATTCTTTTTCAGCAGCAGGTTCTACTCTACCTACAATTTGTGCTTCTATGCCAAATGTTGCTGCAATAGCAATCATTGCTTCGGCAGCTTGTGGGTTTGTAAATATTTCTAACCTATGCCCCATGTTAAACACTTGGTACATTTCTCTATAATCTGCACCAGAATTTTCTTGAATTAATTTAAAAATTGGAGGTACTTCAAACAAATTATCTTTTACTATTCGCATTGCTTTTGGCAAATATTTCATGCACTTTGTTTGCCCACCACCACTACAGTGTATAATGCCAGTAATATCATTAAAATGCTTATCTAGCAAGGCTTTTAGCAATGGGGCGTAAGTTCTTGTAGGCGATAGTAATAGTTTACCAATAGTGAATGATGAATGGTTAATAGTGAATGTATCTTCTACTTTGTTTTTACCAATATAAACTACTTCTTTATTCAGTTTTGGTTCAAAAGTTTCGGGATATTTTTCTGCGTAGTATTTGCTCAAAACATCGTGCCTTGCACTTGTTAAACCATTGCTACCAAGCCCACTGTTATACTCTGTTTCGTACACGGCTTTACCGCTACTTGCAAAGCCTACAATTACATTACCGGCATCAATATTATTGTTGGTTACTAGTTTATTTTTGGGCCATCTTGCCGTCATAGTGCCATTTACAGCTATTGTTCTCACCACATCACCTACATCTGCCGTTTCGCCACCCAAGTAATAAATGTTTACGCCAAAATCTTTCAACCAACTAAAAAACTCTTGTGTACCATTAATTACAGCCTCTAACACCTCACCAGAAATTACCGATTTGTTTCTATCAATGGTTGATGAAAACAACAAATTATCTACCACACCTACACACAATAAATCGTCCAAATTCATAGCTACAGCATCTTGTGCAATGCCTTTCCACACGCTTATATCGCCAGTTTCTTTCCAGTACAAATACGCCAAAATGCTCTTTGTGCCAGCACCATCGGCATGGCTAATATTCACATAATTATCGTCACCAACAAGGTAGTCGGGATACATTTTACAAAATGCATTGGCATACAAACCTGCATCTAATTTTTTAATTGCTGCATGTACTTCTTCTTTTTGCGCCGAAACACCACGTTGAGAATATAAAGACATAAGGCCAGCCCTTAAAGGCTATTTTTAAAGATGATTATTGGGAGAGCTTTTGTAATGCTATTTAGCATCGTTGCAAGTTTACACTAATTAAAACCAAGTGCCTACTGCAACGTTCAGATACTTTTATGAGCAGCCCACCATATTTCCGCCGCAAATGTAACTGTTGACAAACCTTTTTTACGCATAATTTCTACCCTTTAAGCCTTGGCGGTATCTTTGCACTTTATGATGCAAGTACACAGAGACCTAGCGCAGTTGCCCGAATTTAAAAATGCAGTTATTACCATCGGTACGTTTGATGGTGTACATAAAGGTCATCAGCAAATTATTAATCAGTTAAAAAACACTGCAGCAGCCATTGGCGGCGAAACGGTTATCATTACTTTTCATCCACATCCACGAAAAATAGTGGGCAGTTACGGTGGTAATGTTGCCTTACTAAATACGCTAGACGAGAAAAATATTTTACTCAACCAAGCAGGCATCAATCATTTAGTGGTTGTGCCATTTACAGCAGCTTTTGCCAATCAATCTGCCGAGGCTTATTGTAAAGACTTTATCTACAAATATTTTAAGCCAAGCAAAATCATTATTGGCTACGACCATCGTTTTGGCAAAAATCGTTCGGGAGATTACCATTTACTAGAAAAAATGGGTGCAACTTTAGGTTTTGATGTAATAGAAATTAATGCACAAATTTTGAATGAAATTACCGTAAGCAGCACCAAAGTTCGTCAAGCATTGCTTGAACATGATATTGCCACCGCCAATCAATTATTGGGTTATCCATATTTTTTTGAAGGTACAGTGGTAAAAGGCAATCAATTGGGCAGAACTATTGGTTTTCCAACAGCTAATATTGCTATTGCAACAGAAGAAAAATTAGTTCCTGCAAATGGTGTATATGCAGTAACAGTACACAGTGTACAGCCCACAAACCGCAGTTTCAAAGGCATGATGAACATTGGCATTAGACCAACTATTGATGGCAAAGCAAGAGTAATTGAGGTAAATATTTTTGATTTTAATGAAGATATTTACGGTACAACCATTCAAGTACACATTCACACCTACATACGCGGCGAAGTAAAATTTAGTGGCTTAGATGCCTTAAAAAATCAGTTGAAAGAAGATGCTGCAAAAGCGAAAGCATTGCTAGCAAATTCTTGAATAGCCGTTTAAATTTGAACCAAATTGCTGGTAATTATGGGCTTAGTTTACGCAGATATTGAATTAAAAAACGCTGAAGATATTACCCTAGCAAAACGCAATAGTATTACTGAAGAAGATATTAAAAGTGTGCATGTAAATATGCTTGTGAATACAGGTGCATTTAATGATGGCAATTAACAAAAGCATGTAAGCCCAACCGCAATTGCCTTTTAAGCAAAAAAGAAAAGCGCATTTAGCAGATGGTTCAGTTGCTGAAAATGATGTTGTACGCTATTTTACGAAACCCGAAACGTAACTCAAAAACCTAACCTTTTGCTATTAGACTAAAAAGAAAAAGCAATTTACAAAAGTTAAAATGAACATTTAAGCCGACAGGATTTTGTTGAAATATTTTAGTGATAATCTTTCAACAGTTGCAAGTTGGTTTAATGTTATTTCACCAAGTTCAAAAAAATTAGGGTACTGTTCTAAAATGTTTGCTGCGTTTTAGAACCTAGTTTCGGATGCTCCCGAAAGCTTGCTGCGTTGTAGAACCTAGTTTCGGGTGTTCCCGAAAGTTTGCTGCGTTGTAGAACCTAGTTTCGGGTGTTCCCGAAAGTTTGCTGCGTTTCGGGCATGCGTTTCGGGTTTAATATGATGGGATGAAATGTTATTTTGAGTAGAAAATTTATTTGTGAGAAAATGAGAATACCATATTTTTATTGTTTCATATAACTAAGCCAACTTTTTTATGCAACTTTTTACAAAACTCTGCCTTAGCTTTTTAGCTACAATTTTATTGACAAATGCAGTAAAGGCACAAACCAGCACTGCCAAACGCAAAAGTAGCAATGCTTATCGCAACAATTTTCAGCGAGTAGCGAGTGGCTCAAATTCAAATAGCACGTTTGAGATAAGAGCTGATGGTACTTTATGGGCCTGGGGCGATAATAGCAATGGTCAATTGGGCGATAGCACAACTATAAATAAAAAAAGCCCTACACAAATAGGCAGCGATAATAAGTGGGTAAATGTGTCTGCGGGGCCAGACCGTACACTTGCTATTAAAAGCAACGGTACACTTTGGGCTTGGGGTAGTAATAGATTTAACGGATTAGGACTTAGTAACGCATCGGGTGCTAACTCGGGCCTTAATGCTAATTTACAAGCCTTAACCCCCAAGCAAGTAGGTACTGATAACAATTGGGTTAGTGTGTCTGCTGGGCGTTTTCATTCGATAGCCCTAAAAAGCAACGGTACGCTTTGGGGTTGTGGTTATACTGATTATGGTCAATTGGGCCTTGGATATTCTGGCACATCAGAATTACTTGTGCAAATAGGTACCGATTCCAATTGGGTAGGTGCGGCGGCAGGTTACTATCATACAACTGCCATAAAAAGCGATGGTACGTTATGGGCTTTTGGCGATAATTCTTTTGGCGAATTAGGTGATGGTACCACTACACAAAGATTAAGTCCCATACAAATAGGCACTGATACTAAATGGGTAAGTGTAGCTGTAGGTAATTATATTACTACTTGTCAAGTTTCACAAGGTTGTTGATGTAAATTGACTATTTTATCGTTCAAATTT
>JASGCX010000040.1:26087-36685 GCA_030053925.1 Flavobacterium sp. | reverse complement strand
AGGTGAAACGTGAAAGGTGAAACGTGAAAGGTGAAACGTGAAAGGTGAAAGGTGAGAAGTTGGTAGTTGGTAGTTTGTAGTTTGTAGTGATTGGTTAGTAGTTAGTAGTGTTGTGCAAGTAGTGGTTTACAGATAATACTCGTATTTATAAAGAGGCTTGTTTTCATAGTTTCTTTTATAGTTTACAGATTTTAGTGGGTTTATTTATTACCCAGATTGTCTATCATTTTTGATAACATTTTGAACATTTCAAGTAAACAGCCATTGGCTACAGAACATTGAAGTTCACCTAAATAATTCAATATCAAACATGCTTCTAGCTGCGCATTTACTTCAACTACCGAGCCTCTTGCTATTTCTAAAAATCGTTTCCTTTCAAGTGCCTAACTTCTAGTAGAACCCTTATCAATATTGGATTACACCAAAACAGAGGCTCGCCGTAGTTGTGATTTTAAGTTGTATTTTTCTGATTTTGTTAAGTTGTAAGTAAGTAAATACACCTTCTTCATTAAATGCACTAACTTTTGCCAAACAATGAGTTTTTTATAGCTACATTCATTCATTATTTTAACAGTTTAATGCTTAAAGGTTCTACTACTACTTAGGGCGCACTACTGCCTAATTTATAAGGCTTACAAAACTCTACAAGCCCTATACACATCTTTCCATTCATCTCTTGGTTTAATAACTGTTTCTAAATACTCTTGCCACACAATTTTATCTTGAACAGGATCTTTAACCACTGCACCAATAATACCTGCAGCTATGTCGGCGGCTTTAAGTTGACCATCGCCAAAATAAGCTGCCATTGCCAAGCCATTGTTTACAACCGAAATAGCTTCGGCAGTGCTAAGCGTACCCGTAGGCGATTTTATTTTTGTTTTACCATCAAGTGTTACACCATTACGTAACTCTCTAAACATGGTTACAATTCTACGTATCTCTTGTAGGGCGGGCTTTTCAACAGGTAGTTCCATTGTTTTTTCGTAGCTTGCTACACGGCGTTGCACAATGTCTATCTCTTCTTCTATGCTATGTGGTACAGGTAATATCACCGTATTAAAACGGCGCTTCAAGGCACTAGATAATTCATTCACACCCTTGTCTCTATTGTTGGCAGTTGCTATAATATTAAAGCCACGAATGGCTTGTACCTCTGTGTTTAATTCTGGCACTGGTAGCGATTTTTCTGACAAAATTGTGATGAGTGTATCTTGTACATCGGCACCAATACGTGTGAGTTCTTCTATGCGTACAATCTTGCCATCTTTCATGCCACGTATCACAGGTGTTACTACCAATGCGCTTTCACTTGGGCCCTCTGATAAAAGTTTTGCATAGTTCCAACCATAACGGATAGATTCTTCGCTTGTGCCTGCCGTGCCTTGAATTATTAAAGTGCTATTGCCACTAATGGCCGCCGCTAAATGCTCACTTACCCAGCTTTTAGCAGTGCCGGGTAAACCGTATAGTAGTAGTGCTCTGTCGGTAGTTAATGTAGCTACAGCTATTTCCATCAAACGCCTATTACCAATGTATTTGGGCGTAATTTCAAAACCATTTTTAAGCTTGCCGCCCATTAAATAAGTAACTACAGATTGGGGTGTTAATTGCCAACTAGAAGGCCGCTTACCTGATTCTGATTTTTGTAATTCTTCTAGTTCTTGTGCAAATAATTCTTCGGCGTGTTGACGTAAAACGGTAGACATGTGATTGCTATAATTTTATTAAAATGATTGAATGGTTTGTTGTTTTAAGGTTAGTAGCTTTTGGATGTATGTTTTAACAGTATTCCAGCAATTACTTTCGTTGCCTTCTGTTGGTGTACAACTATCAAGCACATTAAGTGCCTCTGTAGGTATTAAATGAATATGCTGGTAATAAAAACTTTTGTAGTAGTAAGTATTAGAGGCTGCATAATGCAATATCAGTTGCGTTAATTCAAGTGACCATTCTACGTCTCTCTTGGTAGCATAGTGTATGATGCTTTGCTCATTGCCTTTAAAGAATTGCTTGCTATAAAATTCTTGTTGTTGCATGGGTAATAATGGCAAAATATCTAGGTAAAAAACATCGCTAAATTGCATCATTGCAATAGCCCAGTCTTTGCTTGAAAACCTTACTATTGCTGCAACAATTGCCAATATAAACTTCTTGGTAGTAGCTTCTTTTTGTAGTAAATAAATAATGTTTTGAGGTTGTAATTGCAAGTGTTGTTCTAGTGCTTTTGGTGGTACATTTTCAAGCAGTTGAAACACCATCCATTCATTATCGGTAAACTCTTTTTTGTTACTTAAATTTTCTAGCCCAAGCTGTTTCATTTGCCTAGCTATATCATTAGGTACTGCAATTTCTAACACTTGTTTAAATGATAAGCCAAACATGGTATTCTCTTTTTTAAGCAATAACGATTGCTGCAAAAAACGAGTGTATTGTTGTACAATAGTTGCACTTGGTATTTGCTGTAATAGCTTCAATACATCCTCATTTACTTGGCTACTTTTTTCATTGGTAAGGCTTTCAAGCCATGGCACATCTGCATCTGAAATATTGGTAGCAAAGGCTTCTAATAAACTTTGATTAGAAGCAGTATTTTCTTGCGGCCATGTTGCTTGTAACCATTCTCTAGCTTGGGTTGCATTGGTTGTACGTAATTGTTGCAATACAGTTTTTCGTTCATTAGCATCACCTCTTTGCCATAGTTCTTCATGGCTAGCAGATGTTTCAAATTGCCACTCAGTATTAAATTGACTTAGCCACTTACCTCGTTTGCCATAACAAGCAATATATTGTCTTAGGTTTGTTTGTTGTACAGCTTTTTCAAATAAATTAGGTAGCAATATTGGCGGTATAATTTGCTGTTTACTAGCACACAGTTGTAGCCACATTGTAAGTAAGCAGCTACTATCTTCATACAATATCTCTTTAAGAACATTGGTAGCATTGCTACTGCAATAGGCTTGTGTTTCTGCTTCGCAAATAGGAAGGCTACTGTTTGTTTTAACAATAGGCTCGGTGCCACAAAATGTATATTGATGAATAAGCGTAGCTATTTGTAAAAATTGTTCTTCTTTATCAATGCCTGTGTTACTAGTGATGGCAGTAATAGCGGGCAACAAATTTTCATCCATGTCATTGGTAGAAATGGTTTGTTTATCTGTGCCTATTAAGGCGGTTTGTATTACCTGCTGCCACTCGTTCATGTGTTAAATTTTATAAACTAATGTAGGTGTTATTTGCCCATACACCCATTGGTAAAAAACTATGTTGTAGTGCTAATACAGCCATCTGTAAGCTTTGCCCACCGCTTATTGCAAGCAATTTCCAAATAACTGTGTCTGCCTGATGAATAGGCATAATAGTTTGTGAAGCATCTTGCAAAAACCATTGGTTATTTACCAATACAGGTACTAGCTGTTGTACTATTAAAGTGCTAGTTGTAGCAAAAGGTAATTGTGCTTTTTGCGAAGCCAAAAGCACTGCTACTTCTTGCCAGTTTGCTAAACCAATTGGCAACGCTACATGGTTGCTAGCAATTTGGTTTTTAATAATTGCCCTAAGTGGTACTACGGATGGAAAATAGACTAATTCGGCTTGTAAGTACATGCCTGGCGTAAACGTAAATGTGATGCCTTGGCCACGAACGCTAAACTGTAACACCAAAGCGTATTGCTTGCTAGCATTGCCATACAGCCAATTACGCTCGGTTGTTACGTTGTTGTTTTCGGTTATTTGCTTGCCTAATACTAGCCAATGGTCTTCAATACCTGTTTGCTCTTTTAACGCTTCTTGGTTTTGTGTAAATCCTATTTGAGTTTTAATATCAGCGTAGTACAATCGCTTCGTTTCGTTTCTATTTTTAAAAGCTGCTATCACCAAATATATATGTGTGAGTTGTTGTAAAAATTGACTCTCCCAGCCATCTTTATAAAAGTTAGTTCTGCCTAGCCATTTTAGCATATTTGCTATGCCAGGTGCTTTTGCATCTATCATGCGTTTAGCCATATTATCAAAGGCAGCACTACCATTTTGTGGTAACAGAATAATCCCTTTGCTCACAATATCTTGCAGCCAAAATAATAGCTCGCCAATGCCTTGTTCTACTAGTTGTTCTTTTGCTTGCAAGCGTTTGGCTTGGGCTTCTTCATCAACAAGTATATTGGCCTGTTCAGCTTTTTTTTCTACCTTTTCATTTCTTTTTGCAAGCCATTCGGCCACCCATTCTGGTGCTGAATTATTGGTAAAAGCAACATGCTGTTTAGCATTAAATAATAGTAATCCCAAGCCGTGCTTGCATGGAAATTTTCTACTAGGACACGTGCATTTAAACGCAAGCAATTCAATGTCTACCTGCGTTTGGTAAGGCTTGCTACCACTGCCTTTACATACGCCCCAAATGGCTTGTTCATTCATCCCTTTGCTAAGCCATTTGCTAGGTGTACATAAGTCTTTACCAGCTTTTTTTGAGGCTTCATCGGGTGCAAGTGCTAGTATTTGATCTTCTGTAAACTGCAAGAAAAAATGTTTGCGATGAAGATAGAGGGATAAGATTATATTATCAAAACACGATGGAGATAATTTAACAACATTCGTTCTTATTTCTTCCTATTTCATTTGGCTACAACTTACATACTGTCTCACTTTGCCAAAACTGTTTGGTAAAATTTGTAACACCTAATTTTATTAAGTACAACATTTGTTTTCGGTTTTGTAAGTAATAAAAATGTTGATGAACAATCGCCTTAACACTGCTAAATACTCGGTAACTACATGCTTTATTTTTGGTGGCGTAAATACAAAAACGCTTGTACGATATTTTATTGCGGCAATTGGTATAACTACTCTGTACGCTTAATAGTACAAGGTAATGGCTGTGCCAATCACACTCTTATAAAACAGTATTGGTAGGGGCAAATAATAGCTAGTATAGCCGCTTATTAATTATGATTGAAAAGATGTGCTATTATTGATTTAAAGCCTTGAATAATTGATTTATGAACCTTACGAAATACCTACAAACCCTTCAACTAAACAACTGTTCATTTCAATTATTTGCACCAGTACAATCAAAAATTCAGTAAGCCTTTTTACAACAAAAAACACTTGAAGCGAATACACATTTCCATACTGGGCAAGGGTTTGGCCAAGTGCTATTGCTTTAAGTATGTTTTTGCAACTGCACCCTCTGTTGATACAATCTAAGAAAGTATTAGAGTTAGCTGCAGGCTTAGGTTTGCCGTAGTTAGTGGCAACTAAATAAGCCCACAATGTGTGTTGCAGCGATTATGTGCAAGCACCTTTAAACTTTGTACAAGCTTCGGCCCAACACCATCAATTTACCAATATCTACTACCAAATTTTCAATTGGTTTGCAGTACCATCAACCATTAAAACCGATGTGTTATTACTAAGCCATATTAACTACAAGCCACGTGCTTTTGCTGTGCTTTTAAAAGTGATACAGCTATTTTTAGCCAACCAAACTACCATTATTTTAAGTACACCACAGCAATTATTGGCAAAGCCATTTATTGCCCAATTGCTGCCATTTTGCACACTACAAAAAGATTTGGAAGTACTAGAAAATGGCATGCCTATTTGGGTACAAATTCTAGTTTTACAGCAGCAGCAAAAATTATGAAGCAATGAAAATTTGTTAATGTTATAAAATTGTTCTTATCTTTAGCATCAGCTTTTCTCCCTATAACACCAAAATGAAAATAATTGCTATATACAATATAAAGGGCGGTGTAGGTAAAACTACAACAACCATCAATCTGGCATGTTTGCTTGCCAAAATAAATTTAAGTGTATTGGTTTGGGATTTAGATGCACAAGGCGGTACAAGTTATTTTTTTGGTAAAGAACATTACAATATCAATAAAACGGTAAAGTTATTTAATGGTTATATTTCCATTTACGATGCCATTCAACCTGCCGATAGCTACCATATTGATATTATACCCAACGACCCTATTTTTTCTGATTTTTCAATTAGTAATGCATCACCATTAACACGGCTCGATTTTTTAAACAACGAATTGGTAAAGAATGTGTTAGAAAAGGTTGCTGACGATTATGATGTTGTGATTATTGATTGCCCACCAGGTAGGTTTGCAATACATGATAACGTTTTTCAGTGTACAGATTTGCTATTAATTCCTAATATTCCTGCGCCCTTATCTATGTATTGCAACAGTACGCTTACAGAGGCTTTGCAAAAATTAACAAGGTCTAAAGCAAAAACCTATAGCTTTTACAACATGGTTCAGCCCTCAAAAAAATTGCATAAATTTTACATGGCTCAAACGAAGGACGCTATGGAACATTTACAATATTATATTCCATTTTATTCTGAAATAGAAATTATTGTACACGATAAAGTTTCTTTGTTTCATCAACTGAAAGATTCAAAATCTATTATACACTACGAGAACCTTTGGGACGAAATATGCGATAAAATGGGTTGGGATATTTTTAAAGTTCATAAAGGCAGAGTGATAGATTTAAAACCTGAAACAGCTATTACTATCTCAGACACCTCAAAGCGTTCTCTCTCTTTATAAATAAGGCTAACGATGTTCATTGAAAACCTACTGTTGCTTTGTAAACAACAGCATGTATTTTTAAAACACCGCCCTATATTTTTTTGGTTTAACAATAGCACAGTAAACTTGTTATAAACACAAAAGCGTACCCTTTAGAGTACGCTTTTGTGTTTAATTGTTGCTGTTAAAACTTAAAACTCACACCTAGGTTTACTGCATAATCTGCAAAAGCAGCATCGCCTTGTGCGTAAATACCCGTAATATCTGTTCTTATTTTATCTGGCACACTTTGCGTTCTGTTACGTAACAAAGCAATAGGTACATTGGCAAAAAAACTTGTGTTTTTTGCTTTGTAGGTAATGCCTGGCTCCGCTGAAATAACATAACCTGGTCTGCGAAAACCATTGCTGCCACCCACCAAATCTTTAGATGGTATGCACTCGTCTCTAAAACCCAAAGAAGCAGAGAATTTATTGAAATTAAAATTAGCCCCAAAGCGAATTAGCATTTGGTCAGGTACACTCATTACTTCGCTACCATAAGCAATGCTTGTAGTACTTACAGTACCACCACGTGCTGTAGAAACACCATTGGTTTCTCTTGGATTTATTAGGTAGTAAAACGTACCATAAAAACCCACTTTGTGCGATAAGTTGTAATAGCCATTTAACTCAGTAGTAAGGCCTGTGCCACCATCACCAAGCTGAATTGATTGATCAACGGGACCGTAAGTTTTTACACCTGCTATCTCTGTATAAAAATAGTCTTGGTATTTATAATCACCGGTAGGTAGTTTTAAACCAAGCCCAAGTTGAACATTACCTTTACGTGTATGCGTTGGTTTTAGCAACATGCTATAAACAGTCAATCTTACATCGCCTACACCAAAAGATGAAGTGGTGTGACGCTCTTTTCTACCATGTTCGTACAAAGAAGAACGTGTGTTATTGTTTATTGGTAAATTGAAACTGATAGACCAACGGCTATCTATTTTTTTGGTGATAGAAATATCGGCTGTGTAAGCGTGGTTAATCACTTGCGTACCAAGTTCTACACGTTGCTTTTGCTCATCGGTACCTACAAAATGCTTGTACGAATTAAAGTAGCGGTTGTTAATACTTAACTGCCATTTGGTAGTATCTGCTTGCATGCTGCCTAGCATACACATACCGCCCACACCACGTATAGCAACGCAACCCTGCGCTTGTAATTGATTGTTAACTAAAATGATTGCAAAAAGTATAATGATAATTTTTTTCATGATTGATTGTTTTGTTTGTTTCAAAAAAATATAGGCATTGTAAAGCCTTGCAAGGTCTTTACCAACCCTAAACCAAAATCCAATAAATGTGAAGTGATGATGCTATGGCACAAAGTGTTTAATGCGTAATATTATACACACAAACGTATTCGCCTTGTTTGCAAATACTACTTCTTCATCTTTAATTTTTGTGCTACAAATTGCCCTACATCTTTACCCATATCTGTACTTACAATGCAAGAAGGGTGAAAGTGAATACCACCGTAAAATCTTGCCCAATTGTTTTCTAAGGCTGCATCTCTAAAAGATTTGAAACTTCTGCTTTTAATACCAAACTCAAGCTCGGTGCTATCTGTGTAGGCAAAGTTGTCACCAAAAACATCTGTCAATGCTTCAGCAGCGGCAGACGAAATGGTAGAGTGGCCACAAGTATATTCAGGAAAAGCAGGTGTTTGTAAAAAAGGTCGCCATTCTGGGTCAATGTATTTGTTAATCACGGTTTCTGGGCGTACTGTGTTGTAAGTATATTTTGCGTTCCAGCATTGTATAAATGCATCAAACAAAGCAATAGATGTTTTTGCGTAAGCAAATACTGTATTGGCATAATCTACCTTAGCTGTTTTTGCAGCAATACCTATTACACTCATCCAGTGACCAGAAGGTGAAAATTTTTTTGTGGCAAACATTAAATGCCCAGATACATTGAGTTTGAAAGGATTGTCATCCCAAAATTCGGCTATATGCTTTTGCTCGTCGGTAAGGCTATCTGTTGCATTTTTAATAGCCATCACCTGCTGATAATAAGCACTGTTTTTATCGGTAATATTAAAAGGAATAGGTGCTGGCGCAATAAACTGCGATGCACTATCAAGCGCCAAAGTTCTTATCTCTTTCCAATGTGGCTCTGCAGCTTGTGCATACATTGGTGGTGTAGGCACCCAACGGCCAGGAACATCTTTAACAGTATATTTTTCGGCACTACGCGTTTGTGCGTAATTGTCTTTTTTACTCCAACGAATAATGCTCATACTCATGCTGTCAGCAAAAGTTTGAGATGCTTTTTCTACAGCTTTTGGCAAGCCTTTGTCTCTTGCTATTTGTAAAATGCTATCTCTGTACAATTGCATACTACCTTCAGGAAAAGTAACTGCTTCACCCACTTTTACATAAGCCAAAAAAGCAGCCAATTCATAATCAATAGGTTCTGTAGTATTAGGCTTTGCCACTACTTTTAAATCGTGAATTTGATTTACTAGTGATTGATATTTATCAGGATAGCCAGCCGCTACAATTTCGTAAGCTGCAATAGCTGCATACGTGTAGTTACGAGCCGCAATCATTGGCGGAAAATTATTGCCCATTACCACACTGTTAAGTTCATGTACCGTATTTGAGAACAATTGTGGGTTGTGTAAAAAAGCTTTGTATTCGTTGTTGGGTTTACAAGCCAACAAAGTAACTGCTACGCAAAAGCATATAATAAGATGTTTCATCTTTTAAATTGAATTTAAAGCCATAGAAAACATACCGTCACCTTAAAAGGTACACGGCATTTGATTAAGGTTAATTTTTACGAAAAAAACTTACACTTGTGGTGGCCTTATTAATTGCTGTAAATAGCTAGAGGTAGTAATAATGTGAATGGTGGCATTGTAAGTTTTGCTATTGGCTAAAGCCAAAACTTCCCATTCAGTAATGCGGTTTACAAAATCTTCAGTAGCAAATTTTGCTGTGTTATTATTTGCTTTTTTTGATGTGTTGTGATTAGCAACATCGGTAGTTTTACCAAAATAATCGTTGGCTTTTTGCGCTATGGTATTGCGTTCTGTGTGACTAATACACTGCAAATACATGGTGTCTTTATCAACCTTGCGTTGTACATATTTGTACGTTTCGCCAGCTACAGTTACTTCACCATTTACACGTTCGTAGCCAGTCCAGTTGGTTTGGTAAGGTAAGTTAATAGGAATTTTTACAAGAAATAAATCGGCCTCGCTGTAGGTTTTATTGTCTAATGCAGTTTCTAAATGCTCATCTGCCTGTTGCAAACGCATATTTACCACTAATCTGTATCCAATAATATTGAACAGAAAAAGGCATAGCAATAATATGGTGGCAATTTGACGAAACATTTGTGCAACAAAGTAAACCTGTAAACACGTAACAATTCATTATCATTTGCCCAAAAACTGAGGAAAATGTACACCGCAAATGTTTGCGCTAGTCTTTATCACGGTCAAATTTCTTTTTAAGGTATTGCAAAACGGACGGATCTTCTAAACCTTCCATGTCGCTCAACTCAAGTTCTAATGCTTTGGTGCTTAATTGAATTTCTAATAACGATAGTGCTAGGGAGCCAGCAAACAACAATAAACTAATGGCGAAAATCCATCTAGCAAATTCAAAATGCTCGGTATAAATAAAGTACATGCACAGCAGGCTACCCAAAAAAGTACTCACGCCAAGTGTGAATGGTGAAAAGTGAATGGTGAAACGTGAAAAGTGAAAAGTGAATGGTGAAATGTGAATGGTGAATGGTGAAAAGTGAAAAGTGAAAAGTGAATGGTGAAAAGTGAATGGTGAAAAGTGAATGGTGAAAAGTGAATGGTGAAAAGTGAAAAGTGAATGGTGAAAAGTGAATGGTGAATAGTGAAATGTGAATGGTGAAATGTGAATGGTGAAATGTGAATGGTGAAATGTGAATGGTGAATAGTGAATGGTGAAAAGTGAATGGTGAAAAGTGAATGGTGAAACGTGAAAAGTGAATGGTGAAACGTGAAAAGTGAATG
>JASGCX010000040.1:25796-25987 GCA_030053925.1 Flavobacterium sp. | reverse complement strand
GTGAAAAGTGAATGGTGAAAAGTGAATGGTGAATAGTGAAAAGTGAATGGTGAAACGTGAAAAGTGAATGGTGAAAAGTGAATGGTGAAAAGTGAATGGTGAATAGTGAAAAGTGAATGGTGAAAAGTGAAACGCAACATAACTGATTGACACAGTTTAAATTACATTCCCCTCACATCTCACATCTCACA
>JASGCX010000040.1:0-25696 GCA_030053925.1 Flavobacterium sp. | reverse complement strand
TTTCACGTTTCACATTTCACGTCTAACATCTCACATTTCACGTTTCACATTTCACATCTCACGTCTCACATTTCACGTTTCACATTTCACGTCTAACATCTCACATTTCACGTTTCACATTTCACGTTTCACATTTCACGTCTCACATCTCACATTTCACGTCTCACATTTCACGTCTCACATTTCACAATGCCTTCTTACATTTTAAAACTCAACGGCACATTTACTTTTACGCTAAAATTTCTGCCCATATTAAACACACCTGTTCTGCCTGTTACTAGGTTTTCGCTAGCATATTTTAAGCGGCTTAAATGGTTTTGGTAAGCCACATCGGTAATATTATTTACGCTAAGATTTACGCTGAATACTGTTTTACCCTTGCTAGTAAATTCGGTACCTGCACCAATATTAAACAAGGTATAGCCATCGGTTGGCGTTTCGGTGTTGTAGGCTGTAAACACACGGTTTTGTGTGGCTACATTATCCATTTCTAGCTTTACATAAAAATGCTTTAAGGCTTTGCCAATGGCTTTAAAATCGCCTCTTAATTCGCTTTGTAATCTTGGTGAAGGTACAAATGGCAGCTTGTTAGAGCCTTGGTAGCTTTGGTTAAATTGACCAGCAACAAACGAGAAACTAGTTTCAAAATGCAACCAATCTAATGGGTGTGGATGTATGTCTAATTTGGCTTCAAAGCCATACAAGCTTGCTTGCGATTGTTTAAATTTAAAGGCTTCAATCATATTGCCTGCACCATCATCTACCAAAGAGTCGCCACCGCTTACACCTTCTAACTTGCTATAAAAAATATAGTTGCTTATGTTGTTGTAAAAGGTGCTTAGGCCAAAACTTACATGCGGCGTGTTTACATCAATACCACCATCTATTTGAAAAGAGGTTTCTGTTTTTAGGTTATTGTCGCCATATTCATAGCGGTTAGTGCCTTCGTGTGTACCATTGCTTGCTAATTCACTCACACTAGGGCTTCTGTAACCCCTTGCTATATTCAGCTTTACCGTTACTGCTTCAGATGCATTGTAGCTTGCGCCAATGCTACCGCTAATATTGCCAAATGTTCTATCAAAAGCGGCAAATTTTAAACTGCTATTATCGCTATAAGCTTTGCCAGTTACTTGCCTTGTATCGCCACGTAGGCCGCCACTTACGGTAAGTTTGGCAAATGTTTTTTTTGTAGTAATGTAAGCACCCAAATCAAACTGATGGTATTCTGGTATTAGTACTTCGGCTGCTTTATTTTCATTTTGTTGATACATACCATTTACGCCCACCGCAGTGTGCCAAGCATTTTTCTCTGCAAATAAATACTGTACGCTGTAGTTAATGGTTTGTAAATTAAAAAACAATTCAGGTGTAGTAGGTGCGGTGTAATTGCCAAATTCTCTGCGTTGGTTTCTTTGATAGCCAAGGTTTACAGCCAATCTACCTTTGCCCAAAGCAATATTATTGTCGGTAGCAATTTTAAAATGTTGTACGTGTTGGTAAGGGGTAAATACATCTCTGTTGTTCAGTTCGTCATTGGTAGCAATATGCTCATCGGGTGTGCCAGCATTTACTAAAAATTTACCTGTTGCAGCATCTCTTTCATCTTCTACCATACCTATTTTTTGGTTAAAATTGCTTACCAATAAATGGCTGTAGCCCCACGATTTATTGATACCAACGTAGCCACCAAAATTGCGCTCATTAAAGCGGCTGTTAAATACTTTGCCATCGTATTTGTTTTGATAATCTGCTGCCGATTTGTAAGAGCCATACACATTAAAGTTGGTGCCTTTTTTAAAATGTGCAGCCACATTTGCATTAGTGCCGTACATGTTGTTATTATTAGTATAAGTGCCTAAAATATTGGCTTTTATACTGCCTTTTTCTACAGGTACATTGGTTATTAAATGTACCACACCAGCCATTGCATCGCTGCCATACATTAATGATGCGGGACCTTTTAGCACTTCTACACGTTGTACACTGTACTCATCTATTTCTATACCATGTTCATCGCCCCATTGTTGGCCTTCTTGTCTTATACCATCGTGTACCGTAACCACACGGTTGTAACCTAAACCTCTAATAACGGGTTTAGAAATAGCTTGCCCAGTTGATAACCCATTTACACCAGGTACTAATTTGCTTAAAGCATCAATAATATTGCTAGAAGATGTTTGCAATAGGTCAAACTTTTTAACCACACTTACAGGCTGTGGCGATTGCTTGGTTTTTGTGGCAGATGCAACACCAGTAACGGTTACAGCTTCTTGCTCAACAGCCGATTCTTTAAGGCTAAAATTTTTAATAGAGTTTTCTGTAACCTCAACAGTTTCTATAATAGTGGCATAGCCTACATAGCTTACTTCTACCAAGTATTTACCAGTAGGAATATTATTGATTGCATAGTTGCCATTACCATCGCTTGCTATGCTTATTTTAATGTCGTGTATAAAAATATATGCACCAGCCAATGTGTTGCCCGTTTTTGCATCGCTGATAATGCCGTGTAAACTGCCTTTTGCTACAGGTGTAATTACAGAATTATGGTTGGTAAATGATTGTGCCCAAGCCGATAAACTTGCCAATGCACAGAAAACCGTAAGACCAATAAGCTTCTTCATGTTGATAAATTTTTGATACAATGTTGCAAATATAGAACGATTGAGTTAATTGCAACAATATTGCAAAAATAATTCGGCAAATGTTCGTTGAAAGCAAAAAGGCATCGCCAAATGGTGATGCCTACTATTTAAAATTTAATAAGTGAATGATACTTAAATCATTTTTAATACCTCATCAATTAACTCGCCTTTGGTAATAGGTATGCCCATTATTTTGTTATAGGCTTTAGCATTTACCATATATTGGTCACGTATTATTTTTACCAACTGCCCATTATTAATTTCTGGAATTAAAACCTGGTCGAAGTTTTTAATAATATCGCCTAAGTTTTTAGGAAAAGGACGCATGTAACGTATATGTGCGTGGCTCACTGCATTACCCATGGCATTTAAGTCTAACACGGCACTTTTAATAGCACCAAATGTGCTGCCCCAACCTAAAATTAATACGTTACCTTTTTCTGGGCCGCACTCAATTTTTTGTTCAGGTATATAATTGGCTATTGCATCTACTTTAGCCTGACGAATCTTCACCATGTGTTGGTGATTATCTGCATCGTAGCTAATATTACCAGTAACATCTTGTTTTTCTAAGCCACCAATGCGGTGTTCAAAACTAGCCGTACCAGGCACAGCCCACGGACGTACAAATTTTTCATCTCTTTTATATGGTAAAAACTTGTCTTCGCCTTCGCTTAGTGAAGTTTTAAAATTTACTGCAATATTGGGTAAATCAGCCGATTGAGGAAAACGCCAAGGTTCTGCGCCATTAGCTATATAACCATCGCTTAATAAAATTACAGGTGTCATGTGTTGTAGTGCAATGCGTACTGCTTCAAACGCTACATCAAAGCAATCGCTTGGTGTGGCTGAAGCAATAATTGGCATAGGACATTCACCATTTCTACCGTAGTACGCTTGCATTAAATCGCTTTGCTCGGTTTTGGTAGGCAAGCCTGTAGAAGGGCCACCACGTTGAATATTTACAATCACCAAAGGAATTTCAAGCATTACTGCAAGGCCCATTGCTTCGGTTTTTAACGCCATACCTGGGCCACTTGTAGTGGTTACACCAATGCTGCCGCCGTAACTTGCACCAATAGCTGCGGTAATACTAGCAATTTCATCTTCTGCCTGAAATGTGCGAATACCAAAGTTTTTGTACTTACTTAGTTCATGCAAAATATCAGATGCAGGTGTAATAGGGTAAGTGCCTAAAAACATTGGTAAGCCGCTTTTTTCGGTAGCAGCAATTAAACCGTAAGACAACGCTTGGTTACCCATAATGCTACGGTATAAACCTGGCTTCATTTTGGCTTTTTCTACCGTGTATCTTGTAGTAAAAGCTTCTGTGGTATCGCCATAGTTGTAGCCTGCTTGCAATACCTTAATATTACTTTGTAAAATGGTTTCTTTTTTGCCAAATTTTTCTTCTAAAAAATCAATAGTATTATCTAATTTTCTGTTATACATCCAGTAAATGAAGCCAAGCACAAACATGTTTTTAGCACGGTCACGTTCTTTTGTACCCAAATCGGTAAACGTTTTTAGTGCTTCACGAGTTAATTTGGTTACATCTATTTTTATTAATTCATAGCTATCTAAGCTGCCATCTTCAAGCGGATTAACGCCATCTGGGTAATTTGCCAAGCGTAAATTTCTGTTATCAAAACCTTCAATATTGGCAATAATTTTGCCGCCAGGTTTAATGCTTTTTAAGTTTACTTTCAGCGCAGCAGCATTCATTATTACCAATACATCGCAAATGTCGCCAGGTGTAAATACTTGATTGCTAGAAAAATGTACCTGAAAACCACTCACACCGGGTACAGTACCTATTGGGGCGCGTATTTCGGCAGGAAAGTCGGGAAAGGTGGCTAAATCAATACCTAATAAAGCTGTATTGTTGGTAAATTGCTGACCTGTAAGCTGCATACCATCGCCACTATCGCCTGCAAATTTTATTACAACATCTTGTAAAACTTCTTCGTGTGTGTTCATCCTAAAAATATAAGGTTCATGTAACTGGCATGACCGATTATGAGAAAGTCTACTTTTTAAATTGGCTGCAAAGTTAATAGTTGCTGCAATGTTATAAAAGCAAATTTCTACTTGCCACAAATTAAATGCTTTGTTAAGGTGTACAATCGTTAAACAATTGCCACAAAAATTAGTATATATTTGTAGGCTAAGTTTTTAAAAAATGGGTACTTTAAAAATGCGTGCTGTAGGTATTTTATTATTGGCAAGTTGTGTAATTAGTTGCCAAAATTCACCGTTTTCTGAGGTGGCAACAAACAATAAAAAACCTAAAAAAAGTGTAGCACCAATAGATAAATTTGAGCGAAAGCCTTTTGTGTACGATAGTACTAAAAATTACATCTATCTTACTTTTGATGATGGCCCACAAAATGGCACACAGGCTTGCTACAATTTGTGTAAGCAATTAGGCGTAAAAGCCACATTTTTTATGGTAGGTAAGCATGCAAGCAGCCCCAAAACCAATGCTATTGTTGCTGAAATTAGAGAGGCTTACCCCAATTTTTTGTTGTGCAATCATAGCACCACACATGCAAGTGGCCATTACAAATATTTTTACCAGCACCCCCAAATGGCAACTGAAGATTTTTATGCTGCCCAAAAATCATTAAACGTTCCGTATAAAATTATTCGCTTACCAGGCAATAATGCTTGGGTGTTAAAAGATGCTATCAAAGCATCGCATTTGGTAGATAGCACTTGCATTTTATTAAACAATGCTGGTTACAACGTAATAGGTTGGGATGTTGAATGGAATTTTAATCATAAAACTGCAAATCCGGTTCAAAAGCCGCAGCGCATGGCATACGTTGTACATGGTGCTTTGGCAAAACCTAAGCGTTTATTTACCAAAAATCACGTTGTTATTTTAGCGCATGATAGAATGTTTAGAAATGCTAATTACACTGATAGTTTGGCTAAATTTATCACTATTTTAAAGCAAAACCCAAAGAATGTATTTGAAACGATAGACCATTACCCCAGGTTGGAGTAATATTTTAACAGTGAAAAAATGACATGCTAATTAAAATTGGCTATAAATTTGTAATATTGACCTTATAAAAGAAAATACTATGGAACTTTTTAAATCGGGTAATCCTACATTAACACAAAAAATTTTTGATAAAAGCTACACACACGAAGCAGCCATGCAAGGCACTATGAGCGTTAGTGGTACCATTAACAAGTTTGGGTTTATGATGCTGATGCTAATTGCAGGTGCATCTTATACATGGCATTTAAACGAATCGCCGAGACAAAATGATATGTACATTTATACAATGGTTGGTGCATTTGGTGGCATGATTTGCGGCTTTGTTATTGTGTTTAAACAAAATTGGGCACAGTACATTGCACCGCTTTATGGTTTATTGGAAGGTTTATTTATTGGTGGCATTTCTGCAATTTTAGACGAACGATTTGCAAAGAGTTATCAAGGTTTGGTATTGCAAGCAGTTGGTTTAACTTTTGGTGTTGCTATCGCAATGTTTTTGTTGTACAACTTTAGAATTATTAAAGCCACTGAAAAGTTTAAAAGCGTTATTATTTCTGCAACAGTTGGTATTGCTATATTTTATGGCTTAACTATGTTGTTGCGTTTGTTTAATATTACCATCCCTTTTATGTACGATGGTAGCTTGCTAGGTATTGGCATTAGCTTATTTGTTGTAGCAATAGCTTCTTTAAAACTAATTGCAGATTTGGGTACAATAGAAGAACTAGCAGAACAAGGCGCACCTAAACATATGGAATGGTATGGTGCTTTTGCTTTGTTGGTTACCATTGTTTGGCTGTACATCGAAATCTTAAGATTATTAAGTCGCTTTGCGAAAAGAAATTAAATAGCTTTTAATACATTTTTCTTAAGCCAGATTACATCCTTAATCTGGCTTTTTTTATGAAAAATAACTAAGAAATTTTTAGCAGACTGGTAAGCGTAATACAAATTCTATTATCTTACCCTCAATAATCAAAAAGCACCCAAACGCAATGTACATCAACCGCCTTGGCCTTTACAACGATGAGCTGGTAAACCTATACAAACAGCTTGTATTGCCTCGCATGATAGAGGAAAAAATGCTGCTACTTTTAAGACAAGGTAAAATAAGCAAATGGTTTAGTGGTATAGGGCAAGAAGCCATAAGCGTAGGTGCTACATTGGCTATGCAAAATGACGAATGGATTATGCCTTTGCACCGAAACCTTGGTGTATTTACCACAAGGCAAATGCCTTTGCACCAATTGTTTAAGCAATGGCAAGGCCACCAAGATGGCTATAGCAAAGGGCGTGAACGCAGCTTTCATTTTGGCAGTAAAGCACACCATATTTGTGGTATGATTTCGCACCTTGGCCCACAATTGGCAGTGGCAGATGGTGTGGCTTTGGCCTATCATTTACAACAACAACAAAAAGTTGCGCTTGCATTTACTGGTGATGGCGGTACAAGTGAAGGCGACTTTCACGAAGCACTTAACTTAGCAGCAGTTTGGGATTTGCCCATCATTTTTATTATTGAAAATAATGGCTACGGATTAAGCACACCTACTAACGAGCAATATCGTTGCGAAAGATTGGTAGATAAAGCCAAAGGCTATGGCATTATGGATGCCAATATTGATGGCAACAATATTGTGCAAGTGTACGATACCGTTAAAGCCGCTAGAGACTACTGCATTCGCAAGCAAAAGCCCTACTTAATAGAGTGCGAAACCTTTAGAATGCGTGGCCACGAAGAAGCGAGTGGTATAAAATATGTACCACAAGAACTGCTAGAAGAATGGAGCAAAAAAGACCCCATTAAAAATTTTGAGCAGTTTTTAATTGCCGAAGAAGCCATTACCGAAATGGGAATTGCTCACATTAAACAGGCCGCAAAAGCCTATATTGACAGCGAACTAAAATTAGCAGAAACAGTAACTCCATTTAAGGTAGATACCAATGCAGAACTGAACGAAGTATATGCAGATAGATTAGCCACTTACAGTTGGTTGAGCACTGTAAAAAACTATCAAAACTTACATGATTTTACTATTAAAAATACAGATGCAGCCACAGTAGAATTGCGCTTTGTAGATGCCATTAAACAAGGGTTGTTTCAATCGTTGCAGAAATGCAAAAACCTAGTATTAATGGGGCAAGATATTGCCGAATACGGTGGCGTTTTTAAAGTAACCGAAGGTTTTGTAGAGGTATTTGGTAAGCAACGTATTCGCAACACACCATTATGCGAAAGTGCTATTATTGGTGCTGCTTTGGGCTTGTGTTTAGAAGGCTTTAAAACTGTGGTAGAAATGCAGTTTGCCGATTTTGTTTCGGTTGGGTTTAATCAAATAGTAAACAACCTTGCTAAAATACATTACCGTTGGGGGCAACATGCCGATGTGGTAATTCGTATGCCTACAGGTGCAGGTGTTGGTGCAGGGCCTTTTCATAGTCAAAGTAACGAGGCCTGGTTTACGCATGTACCTGGCTTAAAAGTGGTGTACCCATCTAATGCGTTTGATGCAAAGGGCTTGTTAATTGCAGCAATAAACGAACCTAATCCTGTATTATTTTTTGAGCATAAAGCATTGTATAGAAGTATTACACATCAAGTGCCCGAAGCTTATTACGAAGTGCCAATTGGTAAAGCCAACTTAATAAAAGCAGGTGATGATGTTACCGTGATTACTTACGGTGCAGGCGTAATTTGGGCCACAGAATTTCAACAGCAACATCCTGCAATAAGCTTACACATACTAGACCTAAGAAGCTTGCTGCCATTAGATTACAACGCTATTAAAGCCGCTGTAGCACAAACCGGTAAAGTGTTGATACTGCACGAAGACACATTGTTTGGCGGTATCGCTGGCGAAATAAGTGCGTGGGTAAGTGAACATTGTTTTGCCATGCTTGATGCGCCAATAGTACGCTGTGCAAGTTTAGATACACCTATACCTTTTAGCACACCATTAGAACAAAATTTTTTGGCCAAAGCAAGATTAAAAGAAAGCATAGATAAGTTGCTTGCTTTTTAAATTTATGCACTAATACTACCTAATTTTTATGAAGATATTTCTAAGCCTTTTTCTACTATTTATCGGTATTTACACGGTATCTGCACAAGTACAAACGCCTATACAAAAAGCAGTGAATGATGCCTACATGGTTACTAGAATGGCAGAGAAATTTCATGTGCAGCCAAAGCCACTAGACGATGCATTTTCTAATAGTATGTTTGGGGTGTTGTTACTGAAATTAGACGATGAAAAAATCTATTTTACACAACAAGATATTGCTGCTTTAAGTAAGTATCAGTTTCAGTTGGATGACTTGGTAAAAGCCAAACAATCTACTTTTTTACAATTGCTTACAACCCTTTACAAACAGCGTATTCAGCAGGTAGATACCATGGTAGAGAATATTTGTAAGCAACCATTTAATGCAACTTTTAAAGAGCAATTAACTGTTGTAGAAGATACCACGTATGCTAGCAATACTGCGGTTCAGCGGTTAAAAATTTACAAGCTAATGAAGCTTGCTGTGGTGCAAAATATTGCTTCTTATTTAGCCAATGCAAAGCCTACGTTTAATCAAAAAAAGTTTACCGATAGCATAGAACCAATATTGAGACGTAAGGTGCAAACGGCTGTAAAGCGCCCCATTAAAAAGTTACTGCAACACCCAAATAATATTGATGTAGAAATAGGCAATAGTTACTGCGAAGCCATTGCAGAATGTTACGATCCTCATTCAGCCTATTTTTCGCTAGATGCAAAGGCCAATTTTGAAAGCGAACTAGGCAAAAAGCCATCCCGCTTTGGGTTTGCGCTTAACGAAGATGAAAATGGCAAAGCCATTATTTCTGATTTAGCCCCAGGTAGTTCGGCCTATAAAAGTGGGCAGTTAAACAAAGGCGATAAGATTACAGGCGTGCAATGGGAAGGGCAAGAAAAAGTAGATGTGTCTGATAAAGATGCGGCAATTGTAAACGATTTGTTCAACAATCATTCGCAAGATAAAATGACCTTAACCGTAAAGAAAGCCGATGGTAGTACAAGGCAAGTAACCCTACAAAGGCAAGTGATAGATAACGGCGAAGAAGACGATAAAGTGAAGAGCTTTATTTTAAAAGGCGAGAAGGCTATTGGGTATATTTCGCTACCAGCTTTTTATGAAGATTGGGAAGACCAAGACAATGGTGTAAAAGGCTGTGCCAATGATGTAGCCAAAGAAATTTTAAAACTTAAAAAAGAAAATATTGAGGGGTTAATAATTGATGTGCGATACAATGGGGGCGGCTCTTTGCAAGAAGCCATAGACCTTGCTGGCATTTTTATAGATGCTGGTCCCGTGGGCCAAATAAATGATAAAGCAAGTAAAGTGTACACTCTTAAAGACATGAACCGTGGTACTATTTTCGATGGACCTTTGGCCATTATGGTAAATGGTTATAGCGCTTCTGCTTCTGAAATGCTAGCAGGTACTTTGCAAGACTATAATAGAGCCGTAATTGTTGGTACGCCTACATTTGGTAAAGCCACTGCACAAACTGTATTGCCTATGGATACAACCATTAGCCTTGATGAAAGCAACAGAAACAAACGTGCAGATAGTTACTTAAAACTTACCATCAACAGATTGTACCGTGTAAATGGTACCACAGCGCAAACCACAGGTGTAGTGCCAGATGTGTTGCTGCCCGATGTATTAAGTGCAAGAGCCAAAAGAGAAGCCGATGAAAAGCAAGCATTAATTGTTCAGCGTATTGATGCTAACAAATATTACAAGCCCAATGCACCATTGAATATTGCTGCTTTAAAAACCGCCGCAGCTACTGAAGTGGCAACCTCAAAAGCCTTTGCCGATATTATTAGCCGCACAAAAAAAATAGAAGCCTACAAACAACCTAAAGACCAATCATTATTACTAGCCGATATTATTCAGCAGCGCAAAAGCAATGCTAGTATTGATGATGACGATGAGGAGGCAGAAGAAGCACCTAAGAAAGATAGCATTAAAGCACCTTTCACCATAATCAATCATGCTTTTGAAACCAAGCGTTTAGAGGCAGATAGCAATCAAAAAGCCATGAACAACGGTTGGAAAGATTACTTACTAGCAGACCCATATTTGCAAGCAGTATATAAGTTGCTATTGTTAATGAAGTAACACACAAGCCATCTTTTGCCACTAATACAGTAACTTGCACTAGCTAAACAACCCAACAAGTGTTCAAAGAAATTATCACTGCCATACAAGCCTACTTTAAGGCCCATCAATTTATACAGCAACATAGGCTTTGGAAATGGATTTTAATTCCAGGCATTATTTACGCCATTTTGTTCATGGTAAGCATGTATTATTTTGGTATAATCAGCAATAATTTCATCGAAATTTTAAGGCTAAAAACAGGGCTTAAAGTATGGCTCGATAAAATTAACAGCGGCTTTCTTGGCTTTCTGTTTACCCTTGGTAGCCTCATTTTATGGATAGCCATGATGCTGTTTTATTTCTCATTATTCAAGTATTTATTTCTTATTGTAGGCTCGCCAGTTTTTGCTTTTTTAAGCGAAAAAACCGAAGCCATTTTAGAAGGCAAATCTTACCCATTTAGCTTTTTACAACTCACACAAGACATCATTCGTGGAATACGCATTGCAGGCCGAAACGCCCTGTGGCAAACGGTTTACAGCTTCTCTATTTTAATCATCAGCATTATTCCCATAGCAGGATGGCTTATGCCAGTAATGGCAATATTGGTAGAGTGTTATTATTACGGCTTCTCGATGCTAGATTATAGCATGGAGCGAAACAAAAAATCAGCCGCCGAAAGCATTGCCTACGTGGGCACACACAAAGGCCTAGCCATAGGCAATGGCTTGGTATTTTACATCATGCATTTCATCCCGTTTGTAGGTTGGGTTTTGGCACCCGCCTATTCGGTTATAGCCGCTACACTTAGTATTATTGACGTAAAAGAAAAGCAAGTAGTATTGGTTGGTTAGCGATAGTAATGCTGTTCAGGAGTTGTTGCGTTGCACACCGCATCGGCTAGATACGCTGTTGAGCTTTTATTGTAGCCTAGGTATTTCATACAAAGCAACAAAGAATACAAAACGCACAAACCTTAATCGCTTTTATATACCTAGTATCGTTGTTTGTATCTACATAAACAACAAAATGGCAACTAATAATGACAAATGAAAACACTCGCCAAGGCTAAGCACTAAATTCTAACCTCTTAAATTTTTGTGACAAAAAAGTTGCGACAAAATAAAATGCCAAAGAAAAAATGCCACAAAAAAATTGCCACGGCTAATGTTGGCGATGGAAAAGAATTAGCTACCATCAAAAGCAAAAAAGAAAATTGTAACTTTGAAGATTAGAATTAAAAAATTGAAGTAAGATGAAGCTAAATAATATAAAACGTTTTACAGTTATTGGTCTATTCGGGACTAATGATGTCACTATACCTTTTAAAGATGGTATTAAAATTTTGGTTGGGGAAAATGGTCTTGGTAAAACTCAAGTATTGAATCTTTTCTATTATACACTTGAAAGAAATTTTTTTAGACTTGGAGAATTTAATTTCAATAAAATAATTCTTGAGTTTGAAACTGAAATTATAGAAATTTCAAAAAGTCAAATTGATGCCTTGATTAAAGAAGCATTTAGTGACCTTACAACTCAAGATTTCATAGAAGAATTTGGGTATTCACATTTTGAATTTTTGCGAAATAAGTTTATTCAACTTAAAGGAAACCGTGTAAAACTAGAAAGAGAGTTAGACTATAGCTATAGCTATAATAAATATAGAAAGTATCCGCTCTCTCGCATATTTAGAATATTTGAGCAATTAGAATTAAGCAGCTCTAATATCTTCAATCAAGAAATAAAAAACTGTGAAGGCATAATTAAAGATTCTATAAAAGGCTATGATATTATGTATTTTCCAACTTATAGACGAGTTGAGGAAGATTTACATAGTTTAGGATATGATGAAGATAATATAAACTTCGATGAAGATAAAACATTGATACAATTTGGGATGGATGATGTTCAGAGAAAATTCAATCATATACAAAATACAATTGATAAGCAATTAAAGGAAGGTTTAGCTCAGTTTACAAAAGATATTTTAAATGTTGTAATTGAGGATGTTCAACCTAGAAATAATTTATTTGAAAAAATTAATGAAGAAGATATTGATATTATTCTTTCGAGGGTAGGAAATTTATTGCCTCAAACACAAAAAGATTCCGTAAAAAATATAATAATTAAAAAAGAGTATAAGAACCAGTTACATGGATATCTACTACAAAAACTTATTGATATCTATGAAAAACAAAAAGAACTTGATATTTCAGTAAAAATATTCAGAGATGTTTGTAATAAATATCTTATAAATAAAGAAGTTTTTTACGATGAAAGTGCAATTAAAATTTTCATCAAATCTCATTTTACGGGTTACGAAATCAAGCTTAGTAAGCTATCATCTGGTGAGAAGCAAATCGTTTCTATTTTTTCAAAAGTTTATCTTTCTGAAAAAGAAAAAAGATTTATTGTTTTGTTTGATGAACCAGAATTATCTTTGAGTATGGTCTGGCAAAAGCAACTATTGCCTGATATTTTAGATTCTAAAAAGTGTGATTTTTTACTCGCTGTTACACATTCTCCTTTCATTTTCGACAATGAATTAGACCAATATGCGGTTGGATTAAGTGAGTATGTTAATGGCTCAACAGAAACTTTCAAACACGGCGAACTAAATTAAGGTATGACTTCATATATCGAACAATTAAGACAAAGTAAGGATAAAGCAGCGGTTGCATACCAAGAATTTACTCTTTCCGCAAAAAAATATATAAATTATTTTTTTTGCTTCTTTGAAGGCGATGATAATGCCTATTATGTTCCTCGTATAAAAAAACTTACAGACGAGATATATCCCATTAATTGTGGAGGTCGTGATAAAGTTTTAAAAGTCTACGAAATCATATCAAATCAAGAAGTTTATAATAAATATTCTAAAGCATTTTTTATTGATAGAGACTTTAACAGACAGTACCAAAACAATCGGGATTTAATATTTGAAACCCCTTGTTACTCTATTGAAAATTTATACGTAAACCAAAGCGTATTTGAACAGATACTAATTCACGACTTTCATTTTTCAAGAAACGATGCAAATTTTAAAGTATGCATTTCATTGTTTAACGATAGATTTAAAGAGTTCAATTCTTCTGTAACTCTTTTTAATTCTTGGTATGCTTGTTTAATACAAGTCAGAAATCAAACTGGAAAACAGACAGGAGCTCAATTAGAAGAGAATCTGCCAAAAGGTTTAGTCGATATTACCTTACAGGCTGTAAATGCTAACTATGATTTGGCAACTATAAAACAAATTTTTCCAGAATCTACAGAAGTCGATGCTGAAATTTTTGACAATAAATTCACCGAATTTCAAAATTGTGACGCAGAATTAATTTTTAGAGGAAAATATCAATTAGAATTTTTGATAACACTATTACAACTAATTATAAATGACTCAAAGAAAGATCAACTTTATGTAAAAAGTAAAATTAACTACTCATTTGATGGTGTACTTAATCATAAAAGGGCACTAAGTGTATTTACGAATTACGCTTCAACTCCTAAAAGTTTAAATGACTTTCTCAAAAAAATAACCAATAACTAGAACAATGAGCTACATGCGCAAGCCTTAGGTCAGTGTTCTAGCGTTACTTTATTGCTATCTTCTAAAATTTAAATAATCAAGCAACTGCAATAAAGAGACAAAATACTCACACAAAAGCACTACCAAAAAAATCTTCGCAATCATGGCCAAACATTCGTACAATCCGTACCTGTTATACTTACAAACTTAACGCTACCGCAGGATCCCAAAATTTCTTGTCAAAGTCTACAATGGTATCGTTTTCAACAGTTATTTTTTCTTTGGCCAGCAGGTCTTCCATAAGAGTGGGTGGCACAAAATGGGCTTTGCCGCTAAGCATGCCGTTGCGGTTAACCACCCTGTGGGCGGGCACTTTGGGCGTAATGGTAAAGGAGGCATTCATGGCCCAACCTACCATACGTGCACTAGATTTTGCACCCAAAAAAGCAGCAATAGCACCGTAGCTAGTTACACGGCCTTTGGGTATTTGGCGCACCACATCGTACACTTGTTCAAAAAAACTGGTGTCACTTTTACCGCTTGGTAGCAGTTTGGGCAAGCTATTTTGTGGCTTCGCTTTTGGCATTTTGGTTGGCTGTTTTGGTGGCTAACAATTCACTGCGTTTGGGTTCTGGTACGCAATCGTAATGGTAGGGGCAGTGCCTGCAGCCGTAGCCACAGCAATGGCCTTTTTCAAGATGGTAATGTTCGGTAAGTACCATGTATCCTTGCTCGTTGTAGTAAAAATCAATGTTTTCAACTAGTGGCTGGCTCATGTATTAGTTGCTTTAATATCTCGTCTTTGGCTAATGGTAGCGGTTTGTTTATTTTAAATTTTAGATAGTGTATTCGCTTGCTTTGGGCTATGTCTAGGCTTTCGTAGTACGTTTTTATGTGTAGCTCAGGCGCAATATTGGGCTGCTTGTAGGCATCATCATAATCTACCAACAATTCTAGCTCAAATAAGTTGATGACTGTTTTGGTAAAATTGTATAAATCGGGGCTATCGGTTTTTAGGTTAATAGTGCCGTGGTTGCTTAGTATTTGCTGGTAAAGGCGTAAAAATTTAGGGTGCGTCAAACGTTTTTTAGCTTTAGATAGGCGCAGTTGTGGGTCAGGAAACGTAATCCAAATATCGGTCACTTCGTTAGCCGCAAAGTAGTTGGTAATTTTATCAATCTCGGTGCGTAAAAAAGCCACATTGTGCAGGCTTTCTTCAATGGCGGTTTTAGCGCCACGCCAAATGCGGTTGCCCTTAATGTCTATACCAATGGTGTTAATGTTTGCATGTATTCTACCAAGGCTTACGGCATATTCGCCTTTGCCACAAGCTAGTTCAAGCGTAATAGGGTTGGTGTTTTTGAAAAATGTATGCCAATTGCCAGGCATGTTTTCTGGATATTCTAACACATTGTTGAAGCCCTTAATGGCCTCGAAGCGAATTATTTTTTTGTGCGACATTTTTTGCAGATTGAAGTGGGCAAATATAGCCTACAGAAAGTACTGCTATAAGAAATAATAAGGCCTTAAAACAAGGATGAAAGCTGTATAATTATTGTAATTGTCTTGCATTGAAATAGGCTATTACATTTTTGTTAGGCTATAAAATGATTGGTATCTGTTAATCTGAAATCTTGTAAAATCATCGCATAATTCTATTAATCAATTAGGTTCAGTTGTAAATATTTACATACTCATTAAAACTGTAAACAAGATGCGAAGAAACAGGTAGGTTGATTGATAATCTAGTATTTATGAAGATTATTTATTTTAACTAATTGGAAACAATAATAAAAAATGGAACAATAATTAGAAATAAAAAAGCCTCTAGAAAAAATTTCTAGAGGCTTTAGCTGTAGGGGAAGGAATCGAACCTCCACGAGGCAGTTAGCCGTAGCACAAAGTTGAGTGGTCTACCCTGGTCGAACAAGTATTGCTACCTGTTCGGCTCTATGCTAAGTTTATTCTGAACTCCTCACCCCCGAGACAAGAGGGCATGTCTGCCAAAAATTTCATCACCCCACAATAAAAAATGCCGTTTAAAATGTTGTAAGTACTGTATTTTCAAAAAAAGTACCTATTTTGTTAAATTATTTTAAACGCTTAAAGAACTTTGATAGTGCAATATTAAAGTATCGGCAATAATCTTACAAATAATTCAAACATTTTTTTTAAAATTTAGATACTGTTTAAATAAACATGCTTTTTGTTGAAAAATATTTAAAAATAATACCCAATGCAAAATAAATCACATCTCGATAAGCTAGATTATCAGATAATTCAAGAAATGATGGTTAATGCAGAAGTCTCTTATGCAGACCTTGGAAAGAAGCTATTTGTTTCGGGCGGAACGATACATGTGCGTATAAAAAAACTAGAAGATTCTGGTATAGTACAAGGTAGAAGGCTAGCAGTAGATTTAAAAGCACTTGGTTACGATGTGGTAGCTTTTATAGGTATTTATTTGGAAAAAAGTTCTATGTATGATTCCGTGGCGAAAGAGTTAAAAAAAATACCGCAGGTAGTGCGTGTAAATTATACAACAGGTAACTATGGTATGTTTATAGAAATAGTGTGTAAAGATATTCAGCAGTTACGCTTTGTGCTACACGATGAATTGCAAAAAATTAAAGGCATCGATAGAACAGAAACTATCATCTCTTTAGAAGAAAGTTTTAGCAGAAATGTTATTATTGCTACCGATTAGGTTAAACAACTTTTAGAGTTTTAATTTGCGTATTTGTAAAAACATTATTTTTATCAAAATTATTTTTATGCGTCTGTCATTTTATAAGTGGTTAATGCCATTATGTACATTTATAGTATTAGCTGTAGGTTTCAGCAGTTGTGGCAAAGATGGTGGCAATACACCCACACCGCCTACACCTACACCCGCCGATGTTGATTTAGTAGTAACAACCACACCAACCGTTAGTTCTAATCAACCACCTGCTGCACTTGGCAGTGGCTTGCCAGTTACTGTAGTTATTAGTTCTACTATGCCAAGTGGTGGTGTTAAAATAGATGTAACTGCTAAATTAGAAACAGCATCAACCAACTTTTTTACAGGGGGAACACCAAAGTCAACCACTGCTTCAAATAGCGTTACTGTAACAGGTATTCCTACGGGTGGGGCATCTTGTGTATGTACCATAACTATTACATCGCTATCAAAAGCTACTAATACATGGTCTGGTACTTTTAGATTTGCAAATAAGTAAGCCAAGTTTTTAAACACTAAAAACTCAACTATTTTTAATGGTTGAGGCTTTTTCTTTTACAGTAACACTGCTGCTGCTTCATCTATAAACCAATGCAAATTACCATTTAGTGGTTTTATACATTGCGATGGGTAAAAATCTGGTTGGTATTGGCCTTGTAATACTTGTTTTAGTGCTGGTGCCTTGCTTTTGCCGGCAACCAAAAAACATACAGCCGATGCTTTATTGGTAATAGGTGCAGTGATAGTAATGCGATTCATTTTTTGTGACTCTAAATAAAAAGAGGTTGCAAGTTTAGATGATTCGTGTATCACTGCTGTTCCTGGAAATAGTGATAAAGTGTGCCCATCATCGCCCATACCAAGCATTACTAAATCAAAGCTGTTTTGCTTTCCGTCAAAATATTCGTGCAATAATTCATCGTATCTTTTTGCAGCAATTTCTGCGGTGTAAATGGTTTCAATTACATGAATTTGATTGGCTGGTATAGGCACTTTTGTAAGCAATAAATCGAATGCGTGCTTGGCATTGTTTTTTTCATCTTCAAAAGGTACATCTCGTTCATCGCCCCAAAAAATGTGTAATTTTTGCCAATCTATTTTTGAAGCGTAAGCCTCCGAAGCTAATGTTTTAAATACATCCATAGGTGTGCTGCCGCCAGATAAGGCAATAGTATAGCGAGGTTGCGTGGCTAATACCTTAGCAATATCTGCAATAAGCCAATTGGTAAATTGTGTAACTAACTCGTTTTTTGATGCTGATTGGTGAATGAACATGGTCAATGATTTTAGTGGATTAACAGTAAGATAAAGCATCTAATTGCTTAGAATTTTCTATCAATAACAAGCAGATTTGTAAATGTAATGAGGCACTTTCTTATTGGCTAAAAAATTAAAAAAAAGAGTAGAAAGTTTTTTAGTATTGATAATCAATGTTAGTTCTTTCGTTTAAATTGTGTATTTGTTTTAAATGTTGTACTTAAATTTTTAAACAAAACCCACGTAATGCTGTAAAATTATTAGCCAATCATCATTTTAACTTTTAGTGTTTCGGCTAAATACCTAATTACAATATCTTTGCAGCAATGGAAAAATATGCACATGACAGTGTAGTGCCTCAAAAAAACAGCTGCTTGAGCAAAAAAGAGCAAGTGGCTGATATGTTTGATAACATTGCTTTTAGATACGATTTCTTAAACAGATTTCTTAGTGCTGGCATAGATATTTCTTGGCGTAAAAAAGCCATCAAACAACTGGCTAGCCTTCAACCAAAAAAAATGCTAGATGTAGCAACTGGTACCGCCGATGTTGCATTGATGACTTACGATATTTTAAAACCAACCAATATTATAGGTATAGATATTAGCGAAGGAATGTTAAACCTTGGCAGGCAAAAGATAGCTGCCAAAGGCTTGCAACATGTGATTCAATTGTACAATGGCGATAGTGAAAATATTAACTTTGACGACAATAGTTTTGATGCAATTACCGTTGCTTTTGGTGTAAGAAACTTTCAAAATTTGTTAAAAGGTTTGCAAGAAATGAAACGTGTATTGCAACCTGGCGGAAAATTGGTAGTTTTAGAATTTTCTAAACCTAAAAATATTGTGTTTAAGCAATTTTACAACTTATATATGAATGTGATTGCGCCTTCTTTTGGCAAATTATTTGCAAAAAATAAAGACGCTTACCAATATTTGAACGATAGTGTTCAAACCTTCGCTGAAGGACAAACTTTTTTAAACATTATGCATGAAGCAGGCTTTACCCAAACGTATTTAAAATCACTTAGTTTAGGAATATGCACAATTTATTGCGGGGTCAAGTAACAAGGGTAATGTTGCTTTTGCTAGCTATTACTGCTAGTTCAAAAGTTAAAGCTCAAAAAGAAATTAATCGTCCTTTTCATGATGACTTGAGGTATTACTTTGGTATTACTTTAGGTTACAACTCTACATTTTTACACCCTACCAAGTCTAGTAGATTTTTGCAAGACGATAGTATTCTTGTGGCACAGCCCGGGGCAAGCGGAGGCATTACTTTAGGGCTTCTTGCTACTGCTAGATTGAGCGATAGATTTCAACTGCGTATTAACCCACAGTTAATTATTGGCGGTGCAAAATACTTCTCGTACACATTGGGCAGTCGTTTACCATTAGAAGCCGAAGAACAAAAAAAGATATTGCCATCAACGCTTGTAAGCCTGCCAGTGCACTTTAAATTCAACTCTGATAGATTAGATAATTTTAGAGTTTACTTACTTGGTGGTGTACGTTTTGATAAGGATTTAAGTAGCAACTCTACCGCTAGAAATGCCGACGATTTAATAAAACTTAAGGGTAGCGATTTTGCATTAGAAGCAGGTATTGGCTGTAATTTATTTCTAAAATTTGTAACTATTTCGCCAGAAATTAAGTTCACGTATGGCTTATCAAATATTCATGCAAGAGATGAAACTTTGAAATATTCAAGCGTGTTTGATAAAATTCAATCTCGCATGATTTCGTTTTCTATCCATTTTGAAGATTAATTTTTTTTTTAAAAATTACCACATAGGCAGATAGACTTATAGTTTTTGCTACTAAATAATAAGCACTTAGTCTTTTTGTTTTTATAATTTGCTGTGTGCCTTTGTGTATATGTAGTAATCAAAATCGGCTTAACTTTCACACCAAATTATTTGCTGTGAAGCGTTTTCAACTATTTGGTTTAAGTATTTTATCTGGTGTATTATTGTTTGCTGCTTGGCCAGTTTCACCACTCACATTTGCTATTTTTTTTGCTTTAGTACCGCTGCTATTTGTGGCTGATGCTGTTGCAAAAAAGATTGCTTTTTTCGGCTTCTCTTTTTTAGCATTATTAATTTGGAACGCTGCCACCACTTGGTGGATTTGGAACTCTACCGATGTAGGTTCTATTGCTGCTATTATTGCCAACAGTATATTAATGTGCTTGCCTTGGTGGGGCTATTTTACTTTCAAAAAAAATTATGGCAAACGCAGTGGCTATATAGCTTTGGTAGTTTTTTGGATGTTGTTTGAATACATTCATTTGAACTGGCAATTAAGCTGGCCTTGGCTAACATTGGGTAATGTATTTGCAGTGCACCCTAGTTGGGTACAATGGTACGAATACACTGGTGTAAGTGGTGGTACACTTTGGATTTTACTGGTAAATATTGCAGTGAAGGAGTTTGTAGCAAAGTTTCAACAAATAGTCAATGGTCAATGGTCAATAGGCAATTGTAAAAGTGTTGGTATGGTAATTAGCATCATCAGTATTCCATTTATACTATCTACTATTATAGCGCAGCGCATCAAAAACATCCATCCAATCGGTGGTACAAATGTTCTCATCATTCAACCAAACATTGATCCTTATCAAAAATTTAATAGCAATTCATTAGCGCAGCAAATACAAATACTTATATCGCAATCGGCGCAAAACATCGATTCATCTACCAAATTAATTTTGTGGCCCGAAACGGCTATGAGTGCACAAGAAGAGCAAGATCATGTAGCTGCTAGCAACATCTATCAACCCATATTTAATTTCATTCAGCAGCATCCAAATGTTACCATTGTTTCTGGCATTGAAACCTATAAAATGTATGGTACAACAAAAGTAACACCTACCGCAAGGCTTGCAGGCAATGGTAATTATTACGATTTGTTTAATGCTGCTGTGGCTATTAAAGCCAATAAACCTTTACAGTTTTACAATAAAAGTAAGTTAGTGCCGGGTGTAGAAAGTTTGCCCACTTTCTTAAACTTTTTAGGGCCCATTTTTGAAAAATTTGGCGGAAGTACTGGTGGTTATGGTAAAAGTGATAGCTCGAAAGTATTTACCGAAAATGGCAACCCTTATGTTGCGGCACCCATTATTTGCTACGAAAGTATTTATGGTGAATATGTAGCTAGTTATGTGCAACGTGGTGCCAATATTATTACCATTATTACAAACGATGGTTGGTGGGGCAATACGCCTGGCCATAAACAACATTTGCATTACGCAAGATTAAGAGCAATTGAAACAAGACGATGGGTGGCTAGAAGTGCTAATACTGGTATTAGTGCTGTAATAAACGAAAGAGGTGATATTGTAGCAACACAACCTTGGAATAAAGAAGCTGCCTTAAAATACAATATTCCTGCAAAAACAACCGAAACTGTTTACGTTGCTTACGGCGATTATTTGTACAAAATAGCTACGGTGTTTGCGGCACTATTGTTGGGCTGGCATATTGCCAAATTATTGATAAATAGGTTTGCAAAAAAGTAAACAAAACCAATGCAATTTTTTTTTGAGTTTGATAACATTCGCATTGCTTACAGCCAAAAGGGTACTGGTAAAACAGTAGTGCTATTACATGGTTTTGGCGAAGACAGCAACGTGTGGCACGATGTAGCGAATATTTTACAAACAAACTTCAAAGTGGTATTGATTGATTTACCTGGCTCTGGGCAATCTGTTGTACCAACTAATGTACTGATGAATGAAAACCTTAGTAGCATTGATTATTATGCAAACATTGTGCATGCTTTGTTACTCCACTTAACTATAGACAATTGCGTATTGCTTGGCCACAGTATGGGTGGTTATATTACGTTGTCATTTGCCCAAAAATACCCTCAGTTGCTTAAAGGTTATGGTTTGGTACATTCTACAGCTTATGCAGATAGTGATGAAAAGAAAGCAAATAGACAACGTGGTATAGCACTGATGGATGAATATGGTAGCCACGCTTTTTTAAAAACAACTATTCCAAATTTATTTTCAAATAATTTTAAGCAAACTAATAGCAGTGCGATAGATGCGTTAATAAATGCGGGTAAAAGTTTTAACGTAGTTGCCTTGCAAAATTATTATCGAGCCATGATGAACAGATTGGATAAAACGGCAGTTTTAAAAGGCAGCAATTTGCCTGTGTTGTTTATCATTGGTACAGAGGATGTTGCCGTTCCAATAAAAGATAGCTTAAAGCAAATACATGTACCCAATTGTGCGTATATTCATGTGTTAGAAAATGTTAGCCACATGAGTATGATAGAAACGCCCAATAAAATTGCTAGTTTTATTGGTGAATTTTTAAACGATAGCTTTTTATAACCACCAATTTGCCACTATCAACAAATGATGTTTAAAAAATGGATACCATATTTCTTTTTTCTTAGTGCTATTCTTAGCTATCAGATTACTAATGGTCAATGTCCTGCTAATATCAATTTTGGCGATAGAACGCTGAATAATTGGTTTGCGTACACGGGTAGATTTAGTTCACGACCTGATAGAACTATAGGATTAAAACAAAATTATGATGCTGCCTTAGCTTTTCCACAAGGCACTTTTGGCGCAGTAAGTATTTCAGAATACGGTACTTCAATACCAGGTTTACAAGTAAATACTTCGGGTGGTACAGATGTATTTGGCGGCTTTTCTATCATTCCTAATATCAATGGTTATCAGTACGATTACTCTATATTATTAGGTTCTACCAATGTAAGTTCTGATCCCAATGGTGGGTTTGTACGTGGTATTGGCTATGTGATAAATGTACCTGCTGGTACAGGACCTTATACTATGACCTATGCGTATGCTATGGTTTTAGAAAATGGAAGCCATGCGTCTAGTCAGCAGCCTTTAGCATCTGCTACATTAAGCACAAATGATAGCGTTATTACTTGTGCATCACCACAATATTTTTTACCTACAAACTCTGGTGTTCTTGATGTAGCTACTGCTATCAGAAATGGTTTTAGATTGAGTAATGTGCAAACACCCAATAACGTTAGGCCCAACGAAAATCCTTTGCGTGTATGGACAAAAGACTGGACAGAAGTAACCTTTGATTTAGAACCTTATAGAGGGCAAAAAGTAACCCTCACTTTTACTGCCGAAAATTGTGTGCCACGAGGGCATTTTGCCTATGCTTACATTGCTTTACGTAACGATTGTAATGGTTTAACGATTAGCGGTGCTAAAACCGCTTGTGTTAATGGGCCTACCACTTATTCTATTCCTGAGCTTACTGGTGCTACTTACCAATGGACGGTGCCAAATGGTTGGAAAATAATTTCAGGTTCTAATTCCAATATCATTACAGTTATTCCTGGCATTCAAAGTGGTACCATTACTGCACGTGAACAAAACAGTTGCGCCAATCTCGAAGCAACTATTCAAGTAACAACTTCGGCACCCACAGTAGCGGGCAGCCTTACAGGCAATGCCATTGTTTGTGCTGGCACAAATGCAACTAGCATCAACCTTTCGGGCAATACTGGCAATGTGTTAAAGTGGTTGGCATCTACCAACGGTGTTACCTGGGCCGATATTTCTAATACCACCAACACTTATCTAGCTCAGAATTTAAACACTACTACACGCTTTGCAGCATTGGTTCAAAATGGGCCTACTTGCAGTATTGATACTGCTAAAGGTGCTACCGTGGTTGTTGATGCGAAAAGTGTTGGTGGTATTTTAACACCCGATGATTTACAAATTTGCCAAGACCAAAATAAAAATGCTGTTTTACAATTAATCAATCGTAATGGTGCAATTGTAAATTGGCAGTTATCTACCGACGCAATTAATTGGACCAATTTTGCGCCAGCTAAAACCGATACGTTTTACAATATTACTGGTGTACTTGCACCTACCAAGTTTAGGGTAATTGTAAAAAATGGTGTTTGTGAAGCCGATACAAGTACTATATCTAATGTGGGTATTTTTAATGAGCGTTTTCCAAACGCTTCTATAACTCCGGCCGATACTACTATTTGCTTTGGCACTAGTACTAATTTAAGAGCCAATATTACTATTGGTACAGATTATACTTGGACTAATGCTTCTACCATTTACAATGGCGGTAATGGACACATTAATAGCTTGCCTTTTAGTATTAATGCTAAAGCGGCTCCTACAAAATCTACCACTTATGTTTTAAGCGTTAAAAATGGCAATTGCCCTAATTTATTAATAAATACGTTTACCATAAACGTGATACCGCCTGTAACCGTTAATGCAGGTAGAGATACTATGGTTGTGCTTAATCAGCCTTTACAATTACAGGCTACTACTAGCTTTGTAAATAGCGTTAACCTTAGCTATTTATGGCAGCCCGCTAATTATTTAAACAATCCTGCTATTATTAACCCCATTGCAACGGTTACTAATGCTGTAAATACAATTGTATATACCGTAAAAGCTGCTACTCCAGAAGGTTGTGTAAGTGAAGATGCTGTAACAATAACGGTATTTAAAACCCAGCCCGATTTTTTTATACCTACGGGCTTTACGCCTAATGCCGATGGTAAAAATGATATTTAAAACCTATTGCTGTTGGTATTTCTAGCATTAAGTTTTTCAGCGTTTATAATCGTTTTGGCCAATTACTATTTACAACCAAAGAGTTTGGTAAAGGTTGGGATGGTTTGTATAATGGTTCGGCACAGCCATCTGGTACCTATATTTTTACTGCCCAAGGTACCGACTATACTGGCAAAATAGTTGAAAAAAGAGGTACTTGCGTTTTAATACGATAGTTGGGCCTTAAACTTTGCCCCTCATTTTTATATGCAATAGCACTGCATGTATGTTTATTGCTACTTTATTGAAGCAAATACTAAGTTTTGTGCTTTAAAAATAGGTTTATTGTAGGTTTAGCTTTTTGTTTTGCTACATTAATTATACAAGCTATTGCCTAGCTATTTTATTGCTATAAGTTAAGGTTTTTTTAATCTTTTATTTGCTATTTTAAGGTGGTTTTAATATTGTTAATTTAGGGGCATTAACAATTTTAATAGACCAGAATATGAAACGATTAATTTTATCTTCAGTAAGTGTGCTATGTATTGTAATTAGTGCTTCGGCAAATGAAAAACTTGTAAACCATAAAGACACAGCGCAACTAAAACAGCGCATAGAATATTTAGAAAAGCAAGTAGCTAGTTTAGATAGCCAAATGAAAGCCCTAAATACCAAGGTGGTATCATCTCAACCTACAAATAATACCCCTAAAAAAATGGTGATTGAAAGAAGAGGTAGCAAGCAAGTAAAATTTGAGTAATTGTTTGTATAAAATAACCGTAAAAGAAACAGGCTGTCTCAAAAGGGCAGCCTCATTTTTTATTCACAAAGCATATAAATATGTG
>JASGCX010000039.1:19686-36739 GCA_030053925.1 Flavobacterium sp. | reverse complement strand
TTTGCTTTCATTTTGCTCTATTTTTATACAGCAAATTTACAAAAATATTTTTAGCCATTTTGTCTAATTGTCAATTTTTGAAGTGGTTGGTTGTGTTGTGGCTAACGAACATACCGATAGCTATTGGTACTGCGATGCAACGAAGCTGAAAAAATACTACAGCCAGTAAACAAAAAAAGAAAGCATTGAACGATTTGTGTGTAAAAAACACGTTACTTCAACCTCGCAAAAATAAATGCTTACCATTATGACTACTATTAAGGGACCTGCCGTTTTTTTAGCGCAGTTTTTAGGTGATGAAGCACCGTTTAATTCGTTAGATGCTATTTGCCAATGGGTTGCTAGCCTTGGTTTTAAGGGCATTCAAATACCAACTTGGGATAGCCGTTGCATAAACTTACAATTGGCCGCAGAAAGCAAAACTTATGCCGATGAATTGAAGGGCAAAGTGGCATTTTATGGGCTAGAAATTACCGAACTTTCTACCCACTTGCAAGGGCAGTTGGTGGCAGTAAATCCGGCCTACGATGTTATGTTTGATGGCTTTGCGCCAAAAGAAGTGCATGGCAATAGTGCTGCCAGAACAGCTTGGGCGGTACAACAACTAAAATGTGCTGCAAAAGCTTCGCAAAATTTGGGTATAGATGTACATGCTACGTTTAGCGGTGCGTTGGTTTGGCCATATTTGTATCCTTGGCCACAAAGGCCCACAGGTATTGTAGAAGCAGGATTTGGTGAACTTGCCAAAAGATGGTTACCAATACTGAATGAATTTGATGCTTGTGGCGTAGATGTTTGTTACGAAGTGCATCCAGGTGAAGACTTACACGATGGCGTTAGTTTCGAGATGTTTTTAGAAGCTACGGGTAATCATAAACGTGTAAACTTGTTGTACGACCCTTCGCATTTTGTATTGCAATGCCTAGATTACTTGCAGTACATAGATTTTTACCACGAGAAAATTAAAATGTTTCATGTAAAAGATGCTGAATTTAACCCAACAGGTAAGCAAGGTGTATATGGTGGTTATCAAAGTTGGGTAAATCGTGCAGGTAGGTTTAGAAGTTTGGGTGATGGTCAGGTAGATTTTAAAAGTATTTTTTCTAAGCTATCGCAATACAATTATAAAGGCTGGGCGGTGCTAGAATGGGAATGTGCAATAAAAGATAGTGTACAAGGTGCCACAGAAGGTGCGGCTTTTATACAAAACCATATTATAAAAGTAACCGAAAAAGCCTTTGATAATTTTGCCAATAGCGGTGCAGATGATGCAGCCAATAGAAGGATATTGGGGATTTGAGATTTTTTACATTGAAACAATATCTGAATACAAGATTGTTTCATCCATTGACTAAACAGCCACAGCTATATGAAAGAAAACAAACCACTTACAACAAACAATTCAAGAAGGAAATTCTTGAAGAACTCGTTGACTGCTTTTGCAGGAATTTATATTTTACCTCGCCATGTATTAGGTGGCAAGGGCTTTACTGCCCCTAGTGATAAATTGCTGATTGCAGGTATAGGTGCAGGCGGTAAAGGGCAAAGCGACCTTGCCAATTTTTACAAAAGCGGCAAAGCAGAAATTGCTTTTCTATGTGATGTAGATGATAAGCGGTCGCTAGCCAGTAGAACGGCTTTCCCAAAAGCTAAGTACTACAAAGACTATAGAGAAATGCTAGAAAAAGAGCATCAATATTTTGATGCAGTATCAGTTTCTACACCTGACCATAACCATGCTATACAAACCATGGCAGCCATGCAACATGGCAAGCATGTATATGTGCAAAAACCATTAACCCACGATATTTACGAGGCTAGAATGCTTACAGAAGCCGTAGATAAATACAAAGTGGTGGCGCAAATGGGCAACCAAGGGGCTTCTGGTGATGGTGTAAGGCAAATGCGTGAATGGTACAATGCGGGCATTATTGGCTATGCACATACGGTGTACATATTTACCGATAGACCCGTGTGGCCACAAGGCATTGCATGGCCAGCGCAAAAAGCAACTGTGCCATCAACCCTTGATTGGAACTTGTGGTTGGGTACTGCCCCACAAAAAGATTATGTAGATAAACTAGTGCCTTTTAACTGGCGTGGCTGGTGGGATTATGGTACTGGTGCACTAGGCGATATGGGCTGCCATTTAATTGAACCTGCCTTTAGAACACTAGAATTAGGCTACCCAACGGAAGCAGAATGTAGCGTAGGTTCGGTGTATGTAGATGAGTTTAAGAGAGGGTATTTTCCTGATGGTTGCCCCCCATCATCGCATGTAATACTCAAGTTTAAGGGTAAAAAACATAAGCCAGATATTAAAATGCATTGGATGGATGGTGGTATTCAGCCAGAGCGCCCCGAAGAATTATTAGCCAATGAACCCTTTGGCGATGGTGGCAATGCTGTATTAATTATTGGTACAAAGGGTAAAATGATGTGCAGTACTTATGGTGCTAATCCTAAACTGTTACCGCTATCGAAAATGGATGAAGTACATGTACCACAAACCATTGCTCGTGTACCAAATGGTGCCGATGGTCACTATGCACAATGGGTAGAAGCTGCTATTGCTGGCTATGGTAGCGATGCAGCCAAAAACTTAAGCTCGCCATTTAGCATTGCAGGCCCACTTACAGAAACTATTTTAATGGGTAATTTAGCCATCAGAAGTTTTGATATTAGAAAACCACGTACAACTGATGCAACTAAGTTTGACTACCCAGGTAGATACACCAAATTATTGTGGGATGGCCCAAATATGAAGGTGACTAACTTTGATGATGCCAACCAATTTGTAAAAAGACAATATAGAGAAGGTTGGTTGTTAGGTGTGTAATCGTTGAAATGAAGCACCAAAAAAGGATTGAGTTTGTAGCTCAATCCTTTTTGGGTGTATCGAAATTGTGGTGTTTAAAACTTCAGCTTCTTCATGTAAGCGGCATCTTTTTTAGCACTTTCAAGCGGTGTAGCGGTGTCGTAGCGTTCTTGTTCTACTACAAAATATTGCATACCATTTGCATTAGCAACTTTTAAAATTGGTGCATAATCAATAACACCTTCACCTAAAACACAAGAAGAATTTTGGTCTGTGGCAACAGCATTTTTCATTCTATCTTTTACATGGCAAAGTGTAAAACGATTTTTATGCTTGGTAAAATAATCTGCCGGATTTACGCCAGCAGTAACGGCCCAATAAATATCTAGTTCAAAGCACACAGTACTTGGATTGGTATTTTTAAGCATTACATCAATAGGTACTTCACCGTCAATTTTCTTAAACGAATAATCATGATTGTGGTAAGCAAATTTTAAACCGTTCTTTTTGCAAATTTCACCGCATTTGTTGAACTCATCGGCTGCTTTTTTAAAGTCGTCGATACTTTTTTGTGGCCCTAAGTAAGGGGCAATTAAGTATTTCATGCCTATTTCACCTGCCTCGGCTGCTTTGCGATCAAAATCTTTTCTAAAGTCGCAATGGCTAGATACTATTTGCATACCTAAACCGCCTACATAACTTTTAAATTCTTTGTTTGTCATGCCCCAAAATATACCTTTTTCACCTTCAAAGCTTTCTATTTGGTTGTATCCAAAATCTGCTACTTGCTTTAAAACAGCTTTGGGGTCTTTTGGTAAATCGTCTCTTAGCGACCATAACTGTAAGCCAAATTTGTGCGTAGTTGCAGCACCACCGCTTAGTTTGGTAAGCCACGAGGCTGCTTTTGTTGAGGCCGATGGTAATAAAAAGCCTGTAGCTGCTAGTGCAGAAAGCTTTAATAGTTCTCTTCTTTTATTGTAAGACATAATGCTATTTTAGTACACGAATTGTAAATTAGTTACACGAATTATACGAATTACACGAATTACACGAATAATTTGAACTTATAAATGACGTAGTATCTTATTGTACATCTCAAATCATAAATCCCTAATCACTCTATGTAGCCCAAGCTTTATCTCCTTTTTTGTAAGGTGCGCTGCCTTCAAATCTACCTGGTACTTCTACATAGCGTAATACTTTAGTAGCACCTACTTCAGATGTAAAGAAACCCAATAGTGTTGTTTCCTTTAACATTCTAAAATAATGGCTTGGATCCTCTTTTTTCTTACTTGCTTGATAAGCTTTTTGCTCTTTATCTAGCTCGGTTAAAAACGCTGTTCTTTGTTCTACAGTGCCTTTAATAAAGCTAGTATTGTACTTTTTATTAAAACCTTCTTCTAAAGATTTTATGCCGTTTGTGAATATTTTTTGATCAGATGTAGTATAGCAATCTTGTACCATCATTGCTATAAACGCACCTACTTTGGCAGCCTTAGCACCAGGTGTAGAAGTTGTTGGTAAAATGGTTTCTGCTATTTCGTCAAACAATCCAACATCACTTTGTTTAAACAGTTTGTTTACTTGTGTATCGGTTGAGCCACACCCCGAATTGACAAACATTTCTGCGCCAATAATGGTGCCGCCCATTAGTAACCCTAATCTTGAAATTACTTCACGCCTATTCATTGTAAATATTTTAAAATTAGATAATTATAAGTTGCCTTTTTTTAATTCGCTTACTGCAAAATCACATGCCCTAGCTGTTAAGGCCATGTAAGTTAAAGATGGGTTTACGCAAGCTGCCGAAGTCATAGCTGCACCATCGGTTACAAACACGTTTAAAGCATCCCATACTTGGTTGTTACCATTAAGTACCGATGTCTTAGGGTCTTTACCCATACGAGCAGTACCCATTTCGTGTATGCCTCTACCTAAAATGCCATTGCCTTCGTAAGTTTTAATGTTTTTAACGCCAGCCGCTTCAAGCATTTCGGCAGCGTCATTCATCATGTCTTTACGCATTTTTATTTCATTCTCTTTCAACTCACAATCAAATGATAATACGGGCAAGCCCCATTTATCTTTCTTGGTTTTATCTAGTGTTACTTTGTTGTCTTGGTTTGGTAATACTTCACCAAAGCCCATCATTCCCATCGTCCAGCCACCTGGTTCTGTTAGTGCATCTTTAAAAGCTGCACCAATGCTTGCTGCTTCAGCTACATCTCTATGCCAACCTTGTCTTGAGCCGCCTCCTTGATAACCAAAGCCACGTACATAATCTCTTTTATCGCCAAATAAATTACGGTAACGAGGTATGTAAATACCGTTCGCTCTTCTGCCGTAAGTGTATTTATCTTCATAACCATCTACAGTACCATTAGCACCCACACCTAAGTGGTGATCCATTATGTTTCTACCAAGTTGGTTGCTGCTACTACCTAATCCTCCTTCCCAAACATCGGTTGCAGAATTCATTAACACCCAAGTTGAGTTTAATGCCGAGGCATTTACAAATACAATCTTCGATTTAAACTCGTAGGTTTTATTTGTTTCTGCATCTAACACCTCTACACCGGTAGCTTTTTTTGTATTCTTATCGTACAAAATTTTTGTAACAATGCTAAATGGACGTACCGTTAAATTACCTGTTTTCATGGCAGCAGGTAGGGTAGAAGACTGTGTGCTGAAATACGCACCAAATGGGCAACCTAGCCAGCATTTATTTCTGAATTGGCAACTTGTTCGGCCTTCGTGTGCTTCTGTAAGATTAGCTGTACGACCAATAATCATAGTACGAGCACCTTTGTAATGTGCCTTAATTCTTGCGGCAACATCTTTTTCTACACAGGTCATTTCCATTGGTGGTAAAAACTGACCATCGGGCAACTGTGGCAAACCTTCTTTAGAGCCACTGATACCTGCAAAGCGTTCTACATGGTCGTACCATTTTTCTAAATCTTTATAGCGAATAGGCCAGTCTACACCATGACCATCCTTTGCATTTGCTTCAAAATCAAAATCGCTCCAGCGGTAGCTTTGTCGGCCCCACATTAACGAACGCCCACCCACATGATAACCTCTAAACCAATCGAAGCGTTTTACTTCAGAATAAGGGCTGTCTTTGTCGCTAGCCCAATAGTCTAAATTTTGTTCGTTTAAAGTATATTCTCTGCTTAATACAGGATAATCAGCAATCATTTGCTGGGTTTTACCACCTCTGTGTGGAAATTCCCACGGTGCTTTATTAGCGTTTACATAATCCTTAATGTGTACAATATCTCTGCCGCGTTCTAACATGAGTACTTTTAGGCCTTTTTCAGTTAGTTCTTTTGCTGCCCAGCCACCGCTAATACCGCTGCCAATAACGATTGCGTCGTAAGTGTTTTCTGCCATGTGGATTGATTTGTGTTTGAAGTTTATAATTTGAAATTTATGATTTGGGATTTTACAGATGATAGTTAGCTCATTTTTAAAAACTAAAAACTCCAAACTATTTTATATGTCGCAAATATTGATGGCTTGTTTTAACGAACCAATTTTGTCATTACCTGTAGGTATAAATTCTTGTGCTACATAGCCTTTGTAGCCAGTTGCCAAAATAGCTTTCATAATGGCAGGATAGTACAATTCTTGTGTATCGTTTATCTCGTGCCTACCAGGTACGCCGCCTGTGTGGTAATGACCAAAGTATTGATGGTGTGCGTTAATAGTACTAATTACATCGCCTTCATCTATTTGCATGTGATAGATGTCGTATAATAGTTTGAAGTTTTCTGTGCCAATCATTTTGCACAAATCAACACCCCATTGGCTTCTGTCGCACATATAATCTTTATGGTTCACTTTACTATTTAAAAGTTCCATAATGATGGTAACGCCATGTTTCTCTGCGGTTGACATAATCTGTTTCAAACCATCGGCACAGTTTTTCATACCAACTTCATTGGCCATACCATTTCTATTACCACTAAAACAAATGAGATTTTTGTAGCCAGCCGCAGCTACTAATGGAATCATGTCGGTGTAGTTTTTTATTAAAGTAGCATGATATTGTGTATCGTTCCAACCTTTTACCAAACTAATTTCGGCACCATTGCACATGCTGCTGTAAATATTGTATTGCTTAAGTGTTGCCCAATCTTTAGGGCCGCATAAATCAATAGCACTAAAGCCTATTGTATTTACAACCTTGCACAATTCTTCAAGCGGTAAAAAATCATAAGTCCATCTGCAAACTGAATGGTTAATATTCTTTTTCAAAGGCGTATTTTGAGCTTTGGGTGATGTAAAACTAGATAAAACACCTGTGGCCGATGCTGCAACTGAACCTGCAAGAATATTTTTAATAACGGTTCTTCTGTTTGTGTTAGACATTGATAAAATTTGAAAATGAAAGATGTATTAAGCGGTTGCTTTTTGTTTACGCATGTAAAATACAAGTCCTGTAAATGCAACAATTAGTGCCAATGGAATCATCATTGTGGTGTTTATAATATCTGGGCCAGCACTTGCTTTTGCAGCGTATAAATCATCTGCCAATTGCGTACCAGCGGCTGCGTTACTATATTCTTCAAGATTTGCGCCCAGAGGTAATTTTTTAAGTAAAATGGCATCATATCGTTCACCCATAAAAATCATGTAAACAGATACTGCAAACATACCTGCACCACCCATTAAGTTTAGCCCCACGGCACCAGTATCTGGCAAGTTTTCTGCAACAAAACCCAGCATTGTAGGCCAAAAATAACAAACACCCATACCAAAAACTAAAGCTCCTGCAAATAAAGCATTACCACTAGCATGGCTTAAAATATACAAGCCCAAAGCAGCTAAAATGGTAGAAAATAAGAGTACGCCTTGTGGTGAAAATTGCTTTACCACTGGTTTTGCAAATGCTCTACCAACAACCATTACCAATGTTGTTACGGTTAAAATTAGCAACGAATTGTTTGTTACATTATGCAATAAAACGTCAATCCATTGGCCTGTAAACAATTCGGTAATTGCTGTGCCAAACATGCAAATAATCATAAAAAGGAACAAGGGTTTAAGCAAGGCTTTGTACATATTGGCGGTGCTTACGCCTTTTGCAACTCTTTCTGTTACCGGAAAATCAAGCTTTGAAAATAAGTACCCATAAATAACAGTTGGAATAAGCATGATGCCAACTTGTATTTGCCAGCTTACACCTATTTTATTGAGTAAAAACACAATTAAAGTGCCTATTACAATACCACCAGGAAACCAAAGATGAAAGTGATTGAGTTTGGTAGTTTTATTATTGCTGTAAAGGCTAGCTACTAATGGGTTGCAAGCCGCTTCCACTGTACCATTTGCAATACCAATTAGTAAAGTAGAAATAAATAAGCCTGTATAGCCACCCGCTTTTATTGTTAAAATTATACCCAATAAATGGAAAATAAAAGCAAGCACAAGTAAGCGTTTCATACCAATAACATCTACCACTAAACCACCAATAATAACTGCTAAAGGAAAGCCCCAAAATGCTGTAGCGGCAATACTGCCTAATTCTGTTTTTGAAAGGTGTAATTCATCGCCCCAAGTACTAAGTAAACCGGCTCTAATACCGAACGAAAGTGATGTAACTAAAAGTGCGAGACAACTGGCAACAAAAAGCTGATTCTTTTTAATCATTTGCGTAAATCGTTAGAATATGTAATTAAATTGTTGGCGGTTTAAAAGTAGAAATAAATTTGAACTAACAATAGCTTTTTTAATTAATTATGTTGCTTTATCTTAATGCAAACCTTTGCTATTTATAAACTTTTTTTTAGGCGATTTTTTTTTGAAGTTTTTAGTGTAAAAAAGGTAGTGAAAAATGATTAATTGTTGCTTCTATCCATACATTTACAAGTATTTTTTTGTTAAAAACAAACTCAAACGATTAAGATGAAAAAAGTGTTTACCATTCTGTTTGCCACTTCTATTGTAGCTAGTTTAATAGCTTGTGGTGATTCTCAAACAAAAGACAAAGCGGTAGCTGCTACCACTACAACTGACATTAGCACCGATCCAAATTACCAAAAAGGACTTGATTTAGTTGCAAAATCAGACTGCCTTACTTGTCATAAAATCAACGAAAAATCTACAGGACCTGCTTACAGTGAAGTAGCTGCAAAATATGCTGGTGCCGCCGATACAACTATTACACGCATTGCGGGAAAAATTATAAGCGGTGGTGCTGGTAATTGGGGTGCTGTACCTATGACACCGCACCCACAAGTATCGCAAACAGATGCAGAACAAATGATGAAATACATTTTATTACTTAAAAATAGTTAAACCATGTACCGTAAACTAGCCATTGCAAGTTGCGCTTTAGTAGCAATTTTTGGATTTACAACCTTTTCTAAAAACTCTGCCAAAGGCTTTGTGAAAATATTTGATGGCAAAACTACCAAAGGCTGGCATTGCTACAATAAAACAACCGTAGGTGCAGCTTGGAAAGTTGAAGATGAAGCTTTGCATTTAGATGCAGCTACCAAAGAGGGAAGAGGCAATTTGGTAAGTGATGCAGCCTATGAAAATTATCATTTAAAATACGAGTGGAAAATTTCGCCAAAAGGCAATAGCGGCTTACTATTTAATGTAGTTGAAGATGCTAAATACAGCGAACCCTATTTTACTGGACCAGAAATGCAAGTGCTAGATAATGATGGTCATACTGATGGTAAAATAATTAAGCATAGAGCCGGTGATTTGTACGACTTAATTTCTTGCAGCAAAGAAACCGTAAAGGCTGTAGGTGAATGGAATAAAGCCGAAATTATTTTAAACAATGGCGACTTAACTTTTATTTTAAACGGTGAAAAAGTGGTACACACAATTATGTTTGGTGATGATTGGAAAGCCATGGTAGCTAAAAGTAAGTTTAAACAATGGGCCGATTTTGGCACAGCCAAAAAAGGGAAAATATGCCTACAAGATCATGGTGATGATGTATGGTATAGAAACATTGAAATAAAACAACTGTAGTGTTCATCAATAACTTTAAATGCCTGTTACTATTTGGTAGCAGGCATTTTTGTTTAAAAATCATCTTAGCCCATAACAATAACCAAAAGTGCTTGTTATCTTTATCACAAACCATCAACTATGTTACGTTTTGCTACTTTACTAACTGCTATTTGCTTAACGCTAAATCTATTTGCGCAGCAAACACAAAAGCCACCATTACACGGTAAAAATTGGATGGCTATTACCGGTAAACCATTGGCTGCAACTGCCGGCGCACTTATTTTTGAACGTGGTGGTAACGCTGTAGATGCAAGCTGTGCAATGCTTGCAGCCACTTGCACCATGTGGGATGTTTTAAGCTGGGGTGGCGAAACACAAGCACTTATTTATAATCCTAAAACTAAAAAAGTAATTGCCATTAATGCCATGGGTGTAGCACCTACTGGAGCAACGGTTGAATTTTTTAAAAGCAAAGGCTATCAATTTCCTCCCGAATTTGGGCCTTTGGCAGCAACTACGCCTGGTACTGTTGGCGGGCTTTGTTACATGTTGTCAGAATATGGTACTATGAGTTTAAAAGAAGTGCTAGCACCTTGTATGCAGCTAGCAGCAGGCTACCCAATAGATGCGCAAACTGCAAATAGTATAGAAAAAGGAAAAGACAAGTTAAAGCAATGGCCTTATAGCAAAGCCGTGATGTTACCGCATTTAGGCGAAAAAAGAGAAGCACCTGAAGCTGGTGAAATATTTATTCAGAAAGATTTATTAGCCACATTAACCAAACTTGTAGAGACTGAACAAGCCGCTTTAAAAGCACACAAATCTCGTAAACAAGCCATTATGGCTGCTTTTGATAGATTTTACAAAGGGGATATTGCAAAAGAATTTGTACGTGGCTGCCAAGAACAAGGAGGTTTGATAACCCTACAAGACCTAGCAAATTGGAAACCTGTAGAAGAATCCCCTTTGTGCATTAACTATAAAGGCATTGATGTGTATAAATTACAACCGTGGACCCAAGGACCAATGCTGTTACAAAGCTTAAATATCCTAGAAAATTTTGACCTGAAAGCAATGGGTTACAATAGCCCCAAATACATTCATACACTGTATCAAACAATGAGTTTGGCGTTTGCCGATAGAGACTTTTATTATGGTGATCCTCGTTTTGCAAAGCAACAACCAATGGCGGGTTTATTAAGTAAAGATTATGCAAAAGAGCGGGCTAAATTGATTCGGTTTGACAGAAATAATCCCAATATTTTGCCAGGTAATCCTTATCCTTTTGAAGGAAAAACAAATCCTTTTTCAGCATTAATGGCTAAAAGACAACAATTATACAACCCCGATACCACTAGTAACAATGGTAATTTTCAACCAAAACACGATACAAGAACGTCTAGCATTGCTGTAGCTGATGATGAATATATAGATAGATTAAAGCGTGGCACCACAAGTGTAGAAGCCGCCGATAAAGATGGCTGGGTGGTTTCAATTACACCAAGTGGCGGCTGGATACCCGCTTGTATAGCTGGTAATACAGGTATTGGCATGAGCCAGCGTATGCAAAGTTTTGTGTTAGATAGTACCATTAACCCATTTAATGTGCTAGCACCGGGCAAAAAACCAAGAGTTACATTAACGCCAAGTATCGCTTTAAAAGATGGTAAGCCATTTATGTGTTTTGGTGTACAAGGTGGCGATACCCAAGACCAAAACTTGCTGCAATGTTTTTTAAACGTGGTAGAATTTGGTATGACTATTCAACAAGCTTGCGAAGCTGCAAATATTAATACCAATCAATTGTGGTTGAGTTTAGGTGGTTTTAAAATTGATGATAGAAAACCCAAAGCAGGCAACTTGTTGTTAAACACTAAAACCAAAAATCCTGCACTTGTGGCTGAGCTTGAAAAAATGGGCTACAAACTAAGTTATGATGATAGAAGTAGCGGCCCAATAAATGCTATTTTGTTCGATTGGAAGCATGGTAGCTTTTGGGGCGGTAGTAGCAATAATGGCGAGGATTACGGTATTGGTTGGTAGTTGTATGTAGCAATATTGATTGCGAATTTTAGTTGATTGGCACCTTATCTTCGCCAGCCATTTTATTCATTAAAACAGAAGGCTTTGAAACACGCACAAACAATAGGATTATTAGCAGCTTTGGCAATTATTGGTAGCTGTTTTTTGCCTTGGGTAACCATACCAACAAAAGATTTGGTAATTACTGGTATGAATGCAAAAGGAACCGATTTTGGTACACCAGGTAAGGTAAATATTTTCTTTAGCGTAATAATGGTAGTATTTTTCTGTTTACCAAAAATTTGGGCAAAACGTACCAATGTATTTTTGGGTGCTTTAAATTTTTCTTGGGCTGTAAGAAATTACATTTTATTAACTACTTGCATGATGGGCATTTGCCCCGAAAAACATTGGGCTTTATTGGCACTAGTATTTGCCTCGGCTATTAGTATGTTAATGACTTTTTTTCCTAAAATTGATGTGAGTAAAGAAGATAGAAACTAAATTATTTTAGTTGAAACTAAAGAAGCCCTGCTTAAAGCGAGTGGTGCTTCGTGTTTCTATTAACTAATTAAATCTTCCACTCGCAATTGTGTGTAATTTTTTATAAAGCAAATAATATTGCTGTACTGGCTAAATTCATCTGCTTCGTGCATGGTGGTAAGTACCACACATTTCATTCCTGCATTTTGCGCAGCTTCTACACCTTTAGGGGCATCTTCAAATACGATACAGTTTTCAGCTTCAACACCCATTAACTCGGCAGCTTTGGTAAATGTTTCAGGGTGTGGCTTACTAATTATTACATCATCTGCACTTACTATGGCTTTAAAATATTGGTGTAAATGTAAATTGTCTAGTACAAAATTGATATTAAAAGGAATAGCCGCAGATCCAATAGACATAGGTATTTCGGCAGCATAAGCAGCTTCAAAAAATTGTTGTAAACCATCTATAAGTTTCAGGTGTGTTAGGTAAGCATCTTGGTAACGTTTTTCTTTTTCAATACTCCAAAAATCCATTTCTTCGGCAGTAAACTTTCCCTTGCCAAAAACTCGCTCCATTACTTCACTATTCTTACCGTACATTTCTCTGCTTACTTCTTCAAAACTTAGCGTAGCGCCTAAGTCATCAGTTAAAATATTGTACCAACCTTTTACGTGATAAGCCATATCGTCTATCATAGTGCCATTCATGTCAAAAATAAATGCCTTTTTGTGTGTTGCCATTATTGCTTGCTTGTGTTTATGTTGCAGCAAAAGTAAGCGGCTTTTATAGTTGTTGTAGATGGTGTTTACTAAATAAAAAAGCTACTTTGGTTTATTTACCAAAGTAGCTTTTTTAGTGAATTAATTATTTGAGATTACCAGAATTTAATGTAAAGTGCGCTTAACAATATTAAGGTAATGATGATTAATACCAATGTATTATTACTTACTTTAAACATGGCTTTGTCAATTTCAAATGCTTTTGGATTGACTTTAGGACCAGCCATACTTATTGCAACCATAGTAACTACTGTAAAAAAGAAAGACCAGCCCATGTTTATTAAGAATGGAATTTCATAAACACCATCTTTGTTTAAATAAGCAGTGTATAAGAAATTCTCGTTTCCAAGTAGGTTTATAGCATAATTATTAAAGAATATTGCTAAAACAAAGCCCAAAATTAAACCTACAAGTGCAGCAGGTGCAGTGGTACGTTTCCAGAAGAAACCAAGTATAAACATTGCAAAAACACCTGGGCTAATAAAGCCCGTATATTTTTGGATAAACGTAAAGCCGCCTTCGCCACCAATACCTAGAATGTCTTTCCAAGTAAATAGAATAGCTATTGCCATTGAGATAATAATAGTTAAACGGCCTGTCCATACCATTTTCTTTTCGTCAGCCTCTTTGTTTAAATATTTTTTGTAAATATCTAAGGTGAAAATTGTAGATATACTATTTGCTTTACCAGCTAATGAAGCTACTATAGCGGCTGTAAGTGCTGCAATTGCTAAGCCTTTTAAACCTGCTGGTAAAAATGCTAGAATAGCAGAGTACGCTCCATCTTTACTACCAGAGAAATTTTCTAACTGACCATTACTGTGAAGTACATAAGCTGCAATACCTGGCAACATAACAATAACAGGCATAAACAATTTAATAAACCCAGCGAAAAGTATACCTTTTCTTGCTGTTTCTAGTTTGGCACCTAATGCACGTTGCGTAATATATTGATTGCAACCCCAGTAGTTTAAGTTTACAATCCATTGACCTGCAAAATACATAGCAATACCAGGCAATACTAAAAATTTATCTCTAGCAAGTTGCCCCGCAGCAGTCATATCGGTGTTGTTAGGTTTAGGCAACATCATTTTAAAATGATCTGGTGCTTGGCTCATTAGTGTATTAAAACCTGCAATTGCACTACCTGAAGCAACATGGTTAATACGCTGATCTACAATTTGTAGTGCCATATAAACAGTAGCGAAACCTCCAATAATTAATACAGCAACTTGAATTACATCGGTATAACCTATCACTTTCATACCGCCAAGACTAATAAGTAAGGCCATTACCATCAATACAATCATTACTAAGTGTAAATAACCTCCACCTAATAAACCATCTATTGCAAATGCGCCTAAATAGAGGATTGATGTGAAGTTTACAAAAATGTATAAGAATAACCAAAAAACAGCCATTATCAAAGCAACAGAATCATTATACCTCGTTTTTAAAAACTGAGGCATTGTATAAATCTTGTTTTTTAGATAAATTGGAATAAACCATACCGCTATGATGATTAAAGCTAGTGCAGCAATCCACTCGTAAGCAGCTACGGCTGTACCAACAAAAAAGCCTTCGCCACTCATACCAATGAATTGCTCTGCCGAAATATTTGAAGCTATTAAAGACGCTCCAATTGCCCACCATGTTAAAGAACCTTCGGCTAGGAAGTAATCGTGTGATGCCGAACCGCTTGACTCTTGTTTGCGCTTGTAAACCCAATAGCCGTATCCGGTAACTATAACGAAGTAGAAGATAAATACTAAATAGTCTAAGCTTTGTAATGTTTTCATTTTGGCTGAAGTTGTTAGTTAGTTTTAAATGTTTGTATGATTTTTTGAGGGATAAATATATGAGATTAACTTTCAAAAGTGCAAATATTTGCGTAAAAGATGCAATCAGTTACAATTTCTAAGTTAATTATTTAACGCTTGTTTAATTGATAATACACCTCATTCCACCTTAATTCATTACGAATACCCTGCGTTGTAGAAGCTGCGTTGATATTAATGAACTCAATACCAGCAATATCTGCAAAGTCTTGTAAATGTTCGGCTGTAAGGTTTTGGCTATACCCTGTGTGGTGTGCACCGCCGGCATAAATCCAGCTAGCACATGCTTGTTTCATATCTGGTAAAGGTTGCCACAACACTCTTGCTACTGGCAATTTAGGTAACGCTTCCTCGGCTTCTACAGCTATCACTTCATTTATCAATAATCTAAAACGATTACCCATATCTATTAACGAAGCATTTAAGGCAGCACCGCCTGCTACATTAAATACCAAGCGTACAGGATCGGCTTTGCCACCAATACCTAGTGGGTGAATTTCGCAATTAGGTTTGCCTTTAGCAATTGAGCTACAAATTTCTAGCATGTGCGAACCCAACACTTTTGAATTATTTGGCTGAAAATGATAGGTATAATCTTCCATAAAACTATTGCCACCTGCCAAACCTTGCCCCATTACTTTCATCGCTCGTACTAATGCAGATGTTTTCCAATCGCCTTCGCCGGCAAAGCCATAACCTTTGGCCATTAATCTTTGTACAGGCAAACCTGGTAATTGAATCATACCATGTAGGTCTTCAAAAGTATCTGTAAAACCTTTGTAATTACCATCTACCAAAAACTTGGTTAAACCAGCTTCAATACGGGCAGTTTCTACCAACGATTGACGTTGCGCACCACCTTCTAATAAAGCAGGAACAAGATTGTACTCGGCTTCATATTCTTTTATATATGCAGCAATTGTAGCATCGTCTATTGAATTTATTACTGCTACTAAATCGCCTATACCGTGTGTATTTACCGAGAAACCAAATTTTATTTCTGCCTCAACTTTATCGCCATCAGTAACGGCTACATAACGCATATTATCTCCAAAGCGTACAAATTTTGCGCCTTGCATATCGTGCCATGCAGCAGTTGCACGCATCCAAGCGTTAATGCGCTCAAGCACTTCGGTATCTTGCCAGTGACCCACCACTACTTTGCGGTTGATGCGCATACGGCTCATCATAAAACCAAATTCTCTATCGCCATGTGCAGATTGGTTTAGATTCATAAAATCCATATCAATGCTAAACCAAGGTATATCTCTATTAAACTGTGTATGCAAATGCAGCATTGGTTTTTGCAAAGCTTTCAACCCATTAATCCACATTTTAGCTGGCGAAAAAGTGTGCATCCACGAGATAATACCAGCGCAATTAGCGGTAGAATTTGCATCTCTACACACTGCATAAATTTCCTCTGGCGACTTTACTGTAGGCTTGTAAACAATTTTAATAGGCAAAGCATTAGTCTTGTTAATGCCAGCTACAATTTGTTGAGAATGTTCTGCAACTTTTTTCAAAGTTTCTTCGCCATATAAACCTTGGCTACCAGTAACAAACCAAATTTCTAAATTTTGAAAGGTATTCATTGGTGTTATTTTTAAAATTTGTTTAACGTCTTTTGTTTTTCAATTTAGCATCGTTCTGCCAAAGGCGCACATTTGCAACGGTTGCATGTTTTATTGGGCTTTTATCGAAGCGTAAAATGGAACGCTGATTATTATGATTTTCACGATTTATAAATATTATTTAATCTTTATCTTGATAATCATGATAATCAGCGTTCTATGCTATTGCCCATAATAACTATGATTATTATGATTTTCACGATTTATAAAGATTATTTCATCTCTATCTTGATAATCTTGATAATCAGCGTTCTATGCTATTGCCCATAATAACTATGATTATTATGATTTTCACGATTTATAAAGATTATTTCATCTTTATCTTGATAATCTTGATAATCTGCGTTCTATTCTATTGCCCATAATAACTATGATTATTATGATTTTCACGATTTATAAATATTATTTCATCTTTATCTTGATAATCATGATAATCAGCGTTCTATTCTATTGCCCATAATAACTATGATTATTATGATTTTCACGATTTAT
>JASGCX010000039.1:18658-19586 GCA_030053925.1 Flavobacterium sp. | reverse complement strand
CATCTTTATCTTGATAATCATGATAATCAGCGTTCTATTCTATTGCCCATAATAATCTGCGTTCTATGCTATTGCCCATAATAACTATTAGGCCCATGCTTGCGTTCAAAATGCTTTTTAATCAAAGCATCTTTCAATCTTGGTGCGGCAGAATTAATTTGTTCTGTTAGCAAAGCCATCTTAGCCACTTGCTCTAATACAGCACTGTTATGTACGGCTTTATCTGCATTTTTACCCCAAGTAAAAGGCGCATGATTACCCACTAAAACCATTTCCACTTCTTTATAATCTAAACCCTTGTTTTTAAAGCAATTTATTATTTGAAAGCCTGTTTCATACTCATAATTACCCTTAATCATTTCGTCGCTCATTGGCGCAGCACAAGGAATATCAACGGTATTATAATCGGCGTGTGTGGTACCAAAAATTGGTACATCTCTTTGGCTTTGCGCCCAAGCAGTTGCATACGTAGAATGTGTGTGTACAATGCCACCAATTTTATCCCAATGCTTGTACAAAACGGCATGTGTTAATGTATCGGAAGACGGGCGCAATTTTCCCTCAACGGTTTTGCCATCAAAGTCAACAATTACCATATCTGCAGGGCTTAATTTCTTGTAAGCTACACCGCTAGGTTTAATTGCAAAAACGCCTAAGTTTCTATCAGCAGCACTTACATTGCCAAACGTAAATAATACCAAACCCAATTGTGGTAATTGCATGTTGGCTTCGTAAGCCTCCTGTTGTATGTGTTCGTATTTGTTCATTCTATTATTTTTACCGAACGCTGATTGTCATGATTATCAAGATGATGACAATTTAATAGTTAGTCTTTTGTCATTACAACCATGAAAATCTGTGTTCTATTTTAGTATGATGACAATTTAATAGTTAGTCTTTTGTCATTACAACCATGAAAATCTGTGTT
>JASGCX010000039.1:0-18558 GCA_030053925.1 Flavobacterium sp. | reverse complement strand
CTATTTTAGTATGATGACAATTTAATAGTTAATCTTTTGTCATGACAACCATGAAAATCTGTGTTCTATTTTTGTTTAGACAAATGCTTCAGACGCTTTTGCTAGTGCTGTATATTTCTCATAACGCTTTTGGTACAAAGCTGTTTTTGCAGAATTAGGTTGGTAAAAAGCATCAAATCCTTGCCCCATAGCAGCCATTGCATCTTCAACTTTATTGTAAATACCAGCGGCAGTTGCAGCAAACATGGCAGCACCAGCGGCACAAGTTTGTTCGCTTTTATGAATACGAATTGGCATGTTCATTACATCGCTCATCATTTGCATAATAAATGGCGATTTTTTAGCTACACCACCTAAACCAATTAAGCCTTTTACAGGTACACCTTCTTCTACAATTCTGTCTACTATTTTTTTTGCACCAAAGCAAGTTGCTTCTACCAATGCCCTAAAAATATAAGGGGCATCGCTACCCAAATGCAAACCTGTAATAGTTGCTTTTAAAGACTGATTCGCATCTGGTGTACGTCTGCCATTTAACCAATCAACTGCCAGCAAATCATTTTCTGTCCAGTTTAGTTGTTCGGCTTCTTTGGTTAAAGTAGGTATAATGTTATCAATAGCTTCGTTAATTAATTGTTCTTTGGTTGCTTCATTAATTAGCGTACTATTTGCCAAAATATTTTTTAAAGGCCAAGCCAAAGTATTACGCCACCAAGCGTAAGTATCGCCAAATGCCGACTGACCTGCTTCTAAACCAATCATGCCAGGAATAATAGATCCATCAACCTGACCACAAATACCTTTTACCAACTTGTTCTGCATATCTGCTACAGGTGCTACTAGCATATCGCAAGTAGAAGTGCCCATTACTTTGCTTAAATAGTAAGGTTCTATTTGGCCACCCACTGCACCCATGTGGCAGTCAAAAGCTCCAATACCAATAGTTACATTTGATGGTAAACCTAACTTGCTTGCCCATTGGGCACTTATTGTGCCTGCAGCTTGGTTAGAGGTGTAGGTTTTATTAAATAGTTTGCCCGTAAAACCATCTAACAATGGGTCTAGCGAAGCGAAAAAATCATTTGGCGGTAAGCCACCAAAACTTTCGTTCCATAAAGCTTTATGACCTGCGGCACAAACGCCAATTTTTATGTCTTTTATATTGCTGCCACCTGTTAGTAAAAAAGGTATCCAATCGCAATGTTCAACCCAAGAGTAGCAAGCTTTGCGCACACTTTCGTCAATGCGTAAGGTTCGTAACAATTTTGCCCAAAACCATTCGCTACTATAAATACCACCAACAAACTGCAAGTAGTTAGTATCAAATTTTGTAGCGTGTTCGTTTATTTCTGCGGCTTCGCCAATGCTTGTATGGTCTTTCCATAATACAAACATGGCATTAGGGTTTTCGGCAAATTCTGGCAACAAAGCAAGTGGTGTACCAGCTTCATTTACAGCAATTGGTGTAGAACCAGTTGTATCAACAGAAATTGCTTTTACATTAGCTGCAACATTGCTGCCTGCTTTTGCTATACAATTGTTAATGGTAAATTTTAAGCCATCAATATAATCAAGTGGATGCTGCCGAAATTGTTGGGTGGCTGCATTACAATACAAACCTTTTTTCCATCGTGGATAATAAAATGTAGAAGAAGCAAGTTCTAAACCGTTGGCGGCGTTTACAATAATTGACCGTACACTATCTGTACCGTAGTCAACACCAATTACATAGTTGTCTTTCATGTAGCATCTGTTTTCAATGGCAAATAACAACCATTTTTGTAGTTATCATTTTAGTGAATTACTTTAATGGTGTCAAATTAACACTTAAAAAAAGTGTAAAAAAAATAAATTTTCTCAGTTCGAGTATTCTTTATTTCAATTTGTGTGAATTAGGTATAATGTTTAAAAAAGCTTGAAAATTAGCTTTGTAACTGCGTTTATTTAATTTATAGTAAAAAGCCCCTTTCTTAGAAGATGTTTTTTCTTTTTCCTTCTGCTTTACCAAAAGCCCTGTAGATAATACTTTTCTGCTAAAATTACGTTTGTCAAACTCTGTATCATACACACCTTCGTAAAGGCTTTGTAATTGTGGTAGCGTAAATTTTTCTGGTAATAATTCAAATAGAATAGGGTGTAATGCTGCTTTATACTGCAATTTTCCCCTAGCCATTTTAATCATTTGCTGATGATCAAATATTAAGGTTGGTACTTGCTTAACTGGTACCCATTCTGCATGGTAGTCCTCACTTATTTGCTTTTCGTATTTGTGAATATCAATTAATGCAAAATAAGCAATTGAGATTGTTCGTTCAAGAGGGTCTCTATTAATTGCCCCAAAAGCGTATAACTGCTCAAGGTAAACACCGTCAAGGCCCGTTAATTGTTTTAGTACCCTTTCTGCCGCAGCATCAAAACTTTCGGTAGCTTGTACAAAACCACCCATCAAACTCCAATTACCTTTTTCGGGTTCGAATGCTCGTTTAATTAATAGCAGTTTTAGTTCAGTACCATCAAAACCAAAAATAATACAGTCTACTGCAGTTAAAATTCGTGTTTGTTTAGAGTATTTATTCATTGGGGTAAAGCCGGTATGTAACAAATATATTGTTAGCATTTTGCTTTGCCATAAAAAAATAAACACAGGCTGTTACTTACATTTGCCCAATGCTACCAATTCAAGAATACAGTGAAGGCAAAGTACTATTGTTTGATAAGCCTTTAAAGTGGACAAGTTTTAATGTTGTAAGCAAGGTGCGATACCTTACAAAAGTGAAAAAAGTAGGGCATGCTGGCACATTAGATCCATTGGCAACAGGCTTATTAATTGTGTGTACAGGCAAGTTTACTAAAAAGATTAACGACTACATGGGCATGCCTAAAGAATATACTGGTGCCATTACATTAGGCAGCACTACACCTAGTTTTGATTTAGAAACCGAACCTGAAAATTTTAAAGAAATTAGTCATCTTACAAACCAACAAATTATAGCTGCAACAGAGCCGTTTAAAGGCCATTTTTTACAGTATCCACCACAACATTCTGCTATAAAAAAAGATGGTAAGCGCTTGTATGAATCTGCAAGGCAAGGCATTGTGGTAGAAGTAGCACCTAGGCCAGTAACTATTTACGAATTTGAAATTGTATCAATAGAATTGCCTGTTGTGCATTTTAGGGTGCGCTGCTCTACAGGCACTTACATTAGAAGCTTGGCAAATGACTTTGGCGCAACTTTAAGTGTAGGTGGCTATATGAGTAGCTTGTGTAGAACTAAAATTGGCGATTTTGATGTAAAAGATGCGCTACAAATTGCAGACTTTGAAACAGAATTGAGAGCGTTTAGCGCAAAATTGATAGAACAAGAAGAACAATAATTTATTTTGGTATTGTAAATAGCGAAACTTTACATTTGCAATCTTGCAAGGGGTGTTAGCTCAGTTGGTAGAGCGCTTGCATGGCATGCAAGAGGTCAGCGGTTCGACCCCGCTACGCTCCACAAATCACATCAATTTTTTGGTGTGATTTTTTTTGCCATTAATATTGAAATTGTAATAAAGATTAAGAAATACAGACACAAAAAAAGCCTCACAGTTGCGAGGCTTTTTTTTGGTGTGATTCCGTTGGGATTCGAACCCAAGACCCCATCATTAAAAGTGATGTGCTCTACCAGCTGAGCTACGAAATCGTACCCAATTTTTCAAAGTTTTTTTAACCCTTTTCTGTTTTGGGAGTGCAAAAATAGGGGTTTTGATTATTACACCAAATAATTTAGAAAAAAATAAAAAATATTTTTAGCAGAATTACTTTTTGCAAAGTTCACAACTAATTTTTAAAAGAACTGAATATTAAAACCTAGTAAGCTTATTTTTGTTCAGAATTTTAAAAATATGTTAGTGTTTCAAAAAAAGGTGGTAGTAATAACTGGAGGTAGTGATGGTATAGGCAAGGCATTGGTAGATGCTTTTTTAATGCTAGGCGCTAGGGTGGCAACTTGTGGTAGAAACTACGATAAATTGTATCAATTGCAAAAAGCACATCCTGGTAAACCATTAGTTATTCATGCAGCCGATGTAAGTAAAGAACAAGAATGTGCCTTGTTTATAGAAAAAGTAATAAAAAACTTCGCCACCATTGATATTTTAATTAACAATGCAGGTGTTTCTATGCGTGCTTTATTGCAAGATGTTGAGTTAGATGCACTACGTAAAGTGATGGATATTAATTTTTGGGGTACAGTTTATTGTACCAAATTTGCCTTACCTTATATAACTGCCAATAAAGGTACAATTGTAGGCGTTTCATCTATTGCAGGCTATAGAGGCTTACCCGGTAGAAGTGGTTACTGCGCTAGCAAATTTGCAGTAAACGGTTGGCTAGAGGCGGTAAGAACCGAATTGCTTGATAGTGGTGTAAATGTAATGTGGGTGTGTCCTGGGTTTACAGCTTCTAATATTAGAGTGGCAGCTTTAAATAGTAAAGGCGAATCGCATGGCGAAACATCTATGGATGAAGGCAAGATGATGACAAGTGATGCTTGTGCACAACACATTATTACAGCAATAGAAAAAAGAAAGCGTACACTAATATTAACAGCTACTGGTAAGCGTACAGTTTTTATAAATAAATTCTTTCCATCGCTTGCAGATAAACTAACGCGTAATTACTTTTATAAAAATGGAGAATTGGTAAAATAATTACTACCTGTTTTACGTTACCAATAGCTAATGCCAATTGTTACTTTAACTACAGATATAGGCCAGCAAGATTTTGTACTTGGTGCCATTAAAGGTCAGTTACTATCGCAGTATGCTGGCTTTAATGTTGTAGATATAACGCATTATTTGCCCAAGGATAATTATCCGCAAGCAGCCTACATTTGCGCCAATGCTTTTAAACATTTTCCCGATAATACTTGCCATATAGTAATACTTGATTTTTTTGAAAATGCGTTACAATATTTATTGGTAGCAAGGCATAATAAGCAATACATCATTTGCCCCGATAATGGCATTATCACCATGATTACAGGTAATAAACCTGAAGAAATTGTAGCCATTCCTATTAGTAGTTATCATACGCTATTGTCTGTAACTGCTATTTTGGCAAAAGCCATAGCGGCTTTGTTACACACCAATAACTTATCAGAAGTTGGTTATCCTGTTGAAACCTTAATTGAAAAATATCCTTTACGTGCTACCATTGGGCCCGATTGGATGGAAGGCCAAATATTGTTCATCGATAATTTCGAAAATGTTATCATCAACATTACCAAGCAAGAGTTTGAAGAACAAAGACGAGGTAGGAATTTTAAAATAGAATTTAAACGCAACGAGGTAATTGATAAAATTAGTAACAACTATGCATTTGTTCCCGAAGGTGAAAAATTGGCTTGGTTTAACTCGGCAGGTTATTTAGAAATTGCCATTAATAGCGGTAACTTGGCAGGCTTATTTGGCTTACAAGGCTTTAATCAAAAAATGCAACAGCTAGGTGTGGCTGTACAAAACAAATGGTTTTATCAAACCGTAAAAATATTCTTTGAGTAAAATTTACTTTTCTTTTTACCTTATTACAGCCAAAAATGCGCTTCTTTTTTCCATAAAAACTTTGTAACCTCAAGCATTTTTTTTGCACAATCTGTTACTAAACAGCCTACGCTACTGTTTGCGTAAAATCTATTCTTAAATTCTTTATCTCAATATTGCAACAGTGCTTTGCTGTTTGCACTTTAGCAACTAAATTCGCAATCTATAAAAAACAAAAAAGGGAAAGTTATAATAGTCAGATCGTCAAAGACCTATGATTTATTACCAACCACCCAATAAGTAAATTAAATATTATGGCATACGATGTAATTGTTTTAGGTAGTGGTCCTGGTGGTTATCCTGCCGCTATCCGTGCTTCTCAGTTAGGCTTAAAAGTAGCTATTATTGAAAAAGAAAGTTTAGGTGGTGTGTGTTTAAACTGGGGTTGTATCCCTACCAAAGCATTGTTGAAGAGTGCTAATGTGTACGATTATTTAAAACATGCTAGCGATTATGGTATTACCGCTACAGGTGTAGATAAAAACTTTGGTGGTGTAATTAAACGTAGCCGTGGTGTTGCAGAAAAAATGAGCAAAGGTGTTCAATTTTTAATGCGCAAAAACAAGATTGATGTGGTAATGGGCACCGGCAAAATTAAAGCCAAAAACCAAGTAGAAGTTACCGCAGCAGATGGCACTAAACAAGTAGTAGAAGGTAAATACATTGTGATAGCAACCGGTGGTAGAGGCAGAGTATTGCCTAACTTACCTGTTGATGGTAAAAAAATTATTGGTTATAGAGAAGCAATGGTTTTGCCAAAACAACCTAAGAGCATGATTATTGTGGGTAGCGGTGCTATTGGCTGCGAGTTTGGTTATTTTTACAATAGTATGGGTACAAAAGTTACTATTGTTGAGTTTTTACCAAAAATTGTTCCCGTAGAAGACGATGATGTAAGTAAAGAATTAGAAAAAGCGTTTAAAAAACAAGGGATTGCTGTAATGACCAATGCCTCTGTAGAAAGCGTAGACACTGCCGGCGAAGGCGTAAAAGCTAAAGTAAAACAACAAGATGGTAGCTATGTAACACTTGAGGCTGACTTAGTATTAAGTGCAGTAGGTGTGGTTGCTAATATTGAAAATATTGGTTTAGAAGAACTTGGCATTAAAACCGAAAAAGGTAAAATTGTTGTAGATAATTACGGTCAAACAAATGTTGCTGGTATTTACGCTATTGGCGATGCAACACCTGGCCAAGCTTTAGCTCACGTAGCAAGTAAAGAAGCCATTAATGCTGCAGAAGCAATTGCTTACAACGAAAAGAAATTTGCACACTTACCAGAAGCAATGGATTACAACAATATTCCTGGTTGCACTTATTGCTCACCAGAAATTGCTAGCGTAGGTATGACTGAAAAAGCTGCTAAAGACGCTGGTTACGAACTAAAAATAGGCAAGTTTCCTTTTATGGCTAGTGGTAAAGCCAGTGCTGCTGGCGCAACCGATGGTTTTGTAAAAGTAATTTACGATGCCAAATATGGCGAATTATTAGGTGTTCACATGATTGGTATGAATGTAACTGACATGATTGCCGAAGCAGTTGTAGCCCGTAAACTTGAAACCACTGCCCATGAAATTTTAAATGCCGTACACCCACACCCAACTATGAGCGAAGCTTTTAAAGAAGCTACCGCTATGGCATACGGCGAAGCTATTGATATTTAATTATTGATGTTGATTTATAAAAAAAATCTTGCTGCAATTACTGCGGCAAGATTTTTTTGTTTTAAAGAGTTTCTGTTTACTAACTAATACTAATATACCTTACCAAACTGCGTTTAGCTATTGGCAATAAGGTTGGCAGCTTTAAGTAGCTAGTGCAACGTGTTAATTAAATTGCTGTTGATGTAGCATTTTTTCTAGTTCCAATTTAGTACACGGCTTGCTTTTTTTGACAAATAAAAAAGGTGCTGTCGTTTTTATGATAGCACCTTGGGTAAAATAGCTGGTTAATACTAGTTTTTCTTTAAAATAATTTTAGCTTGAGAGAAGCTATAAGCGGCATCTAATACTGCCGTTAGCGATGGCCATTTGGCTACATCAAAGTTTTTGCCTTTGTACACTTTTTTTACATCTAGTACAATGGTATTGTTTTCTACTTTGGCTTTGCAAGTAAAACTTGCGGCATCGTTATCTATGGTTTTATTTAAGCCATCAATACCTTTTGCGGTATAACCTTTAGGTATGGCTAGGGTAATATTCCACGATAAAATTCTAGGAAAACGTGTATCAATAGGTAAGGTGCGTGTGCGTTCGTCTTTTTTAATTTTGGTTTGTGTGCCTATTAGTTTTGTTAATGGCAATACAATATCATCGTTTGCTGTTGCTGTAAAGTTTTGTAGGGTTAACGTTTCAGCATACTTTAATGATTTCTTTTTGTAGGTTCTACCATCTTGCAATAGTTTAAAATCGTCGTATTTTTCTACTACACAATTGTATTCTTCTTCAGCATAAGCTTTCATTAGTTTAGGCTTTTCTTCTTTCCAATCTTTTTTACGGGTTTTAAATTCGCTAGTGGCTTTTTCGCTTGCTGCATCGCTCATGCCATCCCACATACTCATGCCATCGTAGTTTTTAAAATCGGTTTCCATGTAGGGTGTGTAGGTTAAAATATCGTCTATCATTTCATTTTTCACCAGTCCTCTTGTTTCTATTGTTTTTGCAATAGTTAAGTTGGCTTTATTGGTATCTAGCGATGCAGCAATTTGTGTTATCAAGGCATTTTCGGTGGTATCGCTTATTGGTAACACAATTGAAGTTGCTTTATCTGCCTGATTGGTATAGTTAAACTTAACTGCCGTATTGCCGTTTACATGTATTGGCAGTTCTTCTGGGTTTAAGTGTTCATCGGGATTAGCGTAGTATTTGTTTTTAAACTTTACAAGCCAGCCAATTTCTTGTGTAAAAGCTACTTTATCTATGCTTGTTTTGTAGTTTGGTGTGGTTACAACTATTTCGTGGTCTAATTTTTTTTCTCTTAAAAGGCCTGAATAAATTTTAGCAAAATCGTAGTCGCTACAATTGTTGTACATAGTTTTAGAACGTAGTAAATAGTAGGCTTTACGGGCATATTCATCATCTGAAAGCTGTGTAATACCTTTCTTTTTTAGGTCTTTGTAATAATAATTTATTACCGAATTGTAAGACGATTCGCCCAAGGCAATAGCACTACTTTGTACTGCACTATTTGCATACCAAAACTGCTTTGCTTTATTGCCAAGGTCTTCTGGTGTCATATCTTTTTTGGTATCTTCTTCATCTTTAAACCATACAAAGTCTTTACGATTGTTACGGGCATAGGTTAACTGAAATTTAATAGATGGCAACTCTAAATATTCATTTACAAAGCGGTTATCGGTAAGTCTTGCACGGTTATTATCTTCCCATCTGTACACTTTTTTGTCGCCATTGTTTGTTACTACAAAGTCTGGTGCCCCTTTTAGGCTTTTAAATGCCATGTAATACTTACTGTCTTCGGTAGTTACTTCTATTATTTGCTTATTTACAGGTAACGAGCGGTTACATAAATAATACACTGGCTCAAACTCTTTGTAGTTGGGGTTATTGGTATAGCGTGTACTGTTATAGTTTTTGTACTCGTACTCTATGGCATCGCCTTCCTCTAAGTCTGCTATTGCAATTTTAAAAAAGTCTGGGCGATAGTTAGATTTAAATTCACTTTCGGTATAGCTTTTAAATAAGCTTGGTACACTTCTTACATCTTCTACTTTAACGGCATCGGTAAAGTCTATTTTTTGGATGGTGCCATCTTTTTTAATCACCCTAGCTGCAAATGCATCGCCTTCGGCAGCTAGTCTAAAATATAAAATTGAGTAAAGTTCAAGTGCGTACTTGTCGTTTAATAAAATTTTGCGTCTTTCTGTTTCTTCTACTAAAATAGTTGTTTCATTACGAGCATTGGCGGCGTAAATAGTATAGCCTAAAGTTACACCAGACCATAATAGACCTAATAAATTTCGTCCTATTCGTTTACCAATGCTCAATCCTTTTTTATCAAAATCGAAGCTAGTTTTTTGGCAAAGAATTACGGCACTTTCATTATCCCACTTTGCAGTATTGCTAGCACTAAAGTCTGCATCATCTTTTAATAAAGTAGCTGCGTTGTTGTATTTTTTTAGTGCTTCAAGTTCCTTTTTGGTAATGCGTTGTTGGCTAAACGTTTGGCTAATAAATAATGCTACAATAGCAATGGTAAATACTAGTTTTTTCATGGTAAATAGGTAGTAAAATGCGTTTTATAATTGAATGTTTACGTTGTTGCGGTTGTACTCTTTAATCTTGGTTAAAAAGGTTTTCCAAGCTGCAAAATCAGTAGGTTTAATTACAGGCGAATTAATTTGCAAATGCTTTTTTAAGGTAATGGTATTATTTGCAGAAGAATACTCGGCAGAAATATTATTGTTGCTAAAGTTAAGTTGAAGCGGTTTAGGTAGGGTAGTAGGCTTTGCTTTAGCAGGTAGTTTTAGGCTTACTTCATCGGCAAAAGCAAATACAGCATCAATATCAATTGGTGTTTGTCTATCTTCTTCTGGTATAAAGCCTACAATTGATCTTGGGAAAAAATCAATACCAGTATAGCAAGTATTATCTACTACTGTTACTTGGTTACTTATTTCTACATCGCCTTCAATTACAATAGGAATATCACGGTTTTTAATGTCGGATGTTTTTACGTTAGTAGCTTCTGCATTAGCATTGTTTAGTTCTACCATTTTAGTAATAAACTCTTTACGTTTATTAGAAGGTATATTGTTGTAAATATTATGGAAGAAGTTTTTGCCTTCGCCTGTATATGTAAGCGTTACATGGCCTGTAATTTTATCACCATCTAGGGTAAGATTTACCTTGGTAGTAACTTTATTTTCATCTGCTAAAGGTGTAGGCACTTTTTCTAGTTTGTAGGCATCACCATTTTGCACAAGCACACTTTTGCCTTGTATTCTGTAAGCATTTTTGCCTAGCGATGCGTATTTTTCAGTACCATCAATAAAGTAAGTTTTACCCTTGTGGTACAATACGCAAATGGCGTGATTATCTACACACATAGATTGTACTTCTGCATGGTCGTATGGTATTTCTCTTGTACCAATCCAAGCAAAATGCGCATCATAGCCAGCTAGTTTTAGCATTTCGGTTACCAAATTGGCCATGCCTTTGCAATCGCTAAATTTGTTTTTAAATACTTCTTGTGTGGTTTGCGGTACAAAACCAGAATAACCTTCTTCAAAGGCAATATATCTAATGTTATCTTGTACCCAATAGTAAATAGCTTTTATCTTGTCTTCATCTGTTGCTTTACCTTGTGTTAATTGCTTTACAGTAGCCTTAAAATCATCAGTTTTGTTGTCTGCTTTTTTGTACAAGAAGTTATACCAAGCATACAGGTCGTCTACTGTTTTAAAACCATTGTATTGTTTTTGGCTAATGGTGTAGTTACGTACTGTAATTACCAAATGCGGCAAGTAATAAGGCCTTGCAAGTGAGGCGGTTTCTCTTTTTATACCAATTAAATTATTGGCTTGAAAAGTATAGGTTGTAAAATCTTTCTCTTTTTTTACTTCTTTTTTAATGGTATATGTACCAAAGTTTTTTTCAGCAATATCTAGCACAAGCCAATTAGGTACTTTAAAGCTAATTTTCTTTTCCTTAATAGGCATCCCTTCATGAAAGAAAAGCCTTGTTAAGTATTTAGCATCGGTATATTGATATTCGTATTTAAAACGGCAACGTTGGCCGCTTGCATCTGCTTTAAAACCATAAAACAAACCATAACTATCGTCAAGATAAATATCGTCGCCGGTAAGTGATATTTTTTCTGGTGGATATTTTTGGCTTTTAAAACCACTTTTGTAAAATACCTCAAAGTCGTAATCTTTTACTTTTACAAATTGATTATAATCTAGTAAATGGCCCATTGTTACATGGTCATCTATGGCTACCATTTCTATTTTTCCATGTTCTACCGATGTAACTACAGGTGTACCCATAATGCCTTTACCTGTAGAAAACTCAAACTGTTGTTCTATTAAGCCTGCACCGTATTTTGCTTTTTTATTCAGCTTTTTTAGGTTGCCAGCTAGTGTAATACCTTCAGCATCGCTAGTTTGTAGTTGTGCCAATGCAGTATTGGCCATTGAAAACAGTGCAATAAGCACTAATGCAATTTGTCTCATACGTAATGTTTTGCAGCTAGAATTTTAATATTTTGCGTTAATAAAAGTATAGGTTTTTAAAATTTGAACAAATAAAAATTTTGAAAATGGATTAATCTTAATTAAATGGTAACATCTATAATTATAAATGCCATTAAATGCATAAAAAAAGCGGCTGTTTCATCAATAATTTTTTTCAGAATTTCTTCGGATGTCTGTTTGTGAACCGAGGCCGTTCAAACGAATCGCAAAGCGTTCATTTATTTGTGGGTGAGCCTCTTTTTAATAGTTTTTTACTACTTAATTCAACAGTGGATTTAGTTCTATTTCCAATACATCAATATTGCTGTAGTCTCTTATTTCGTTGTACACCGTATCACGTTCTACAGGTTGGCGTTTTACTTGTTTTATCAGTGTTACAAGTTGCGCCGTACTCATGCTAGGCGTTTGTTCTTCACTGCCTGCCATGCTGTATATTTTGGTGCTATCGTCTATGGTACCGTCTATATCGTTTACACCAAAACTTAGGGTCAATTGGGCATTTTTTCTACCAAGCATTGGCCAGTAAGCTTTTATATGCGAAAAGTTATCGAGGTACAATCTTGCAACAGCGTACATTTTCATGTCTTCAATCACCGTGCTTTCTGCTACATGGCTCATATTGTTGTTTTGATTACGAAATTTTAAAGGGATAAAGGTGTTAAAGCCACCTGTTTCATCCTGTAATTGGCGCAATCTATCCATGTGGTCTATGCGGTGCCAGTATTGTTCAATATGCCCGTATAGCATGGTAGCGTTGCTGTGCATACCTAGTTGGTGTGCTGTTTTATGGATGTTTAACCAGCCTTCTGCATCTACTTTATCATCGCAAATTTGTGTACGTATTTCTGGATGAAAAATTTCGGCACCGCCACCAGGCAACGAATCTAATCCTGCTTCGTGGGCTAGTTTCATACCTTCTTTGGTACTCAGTTTTGCCTTACGAAACATATAATCTAGCTCTACAGGTGTAAAGCCTTTAATGTGCAATGCTGGTCTGTGTGCTTTAATGGCTTTTAAAAGTTCAATAAAAAACGGCAAGTTTAATTTAGGATGTACACCGCCTACAATATGTACTTCTGTTACAGGTTTGCCGTCGTAGCTTTTTACAATGTGCATCATCTGTTCTATACTTAATTCCCAGCCTTCTTCGCGGTGGGCATACAATTGTGAGTACGAGCAAAACTTACAGCTAAACACACAAACATTGGTAGGCTCAATATGAAAATTACGGTTAAAATAGGTTTTGTTGCCGTGTTTTTGTTCACGCACATAATTGGCCAAAGTGCCTAAATACGATAGCGAACCTTTTTGAAACAAAATCACACCATCATTAAAACTGATGCGTTGTTTATTTAAAATTTTATTACCAATACGTTGTAAATCTTGGTCTTTTGCAGCCGCTACAATTTGTGCTGCATTATTAAAAACAGTTTGCATTATTTTAAAATTATTTCACCAAAGGTCGCTAAGAATACTAACAAACAAAGTAATTAGTTGTTGTTTGAGCGAGTATTTAATAAGATTTTTCTGATTGAGTGAATTTACAGGGTAACGCAACCAAGCCTGTAAATTCATTTAATCATTCTAAATTACAGTTGAGACGTTATTAGCCCATTAAAATACCCGCAATAGTTGCAGATAAATAAGAAGCCAATGTACCGCAAAGCAAAGCTCTCATACCTAAACGAGCCAAATCGCCACGGCGTTCAGGGGCAATTTCGCCAATACCACCAATTTGCATACCTACGCTACTAAAGTTGGCAAAGCCACAAATAGCAAAGCTCGCAATCATGGTTGCTTTTTCGCTTAGGGGCATTAGCAATTGGTTGGTTACGGGGTCTTTTGCAGTTAAGTTAGAGAAAGCTACAAACTCGTTAATGGTTATTTTTTGACCTAATAAAGCCGCAACATTATTTACATCGGCAGTAGGTACACCCATAGCCCAAGCAATAGGGTAGAAGAGTTTACTAAAAATCCAGTCAAGCGATAATTTGGTATCTAGGTGTAATAAAATGCCCAATTTGCCCAATAAAAAGTTTACTAAAGAGATTAAAGCAATAAAACCAATTAGCATTGCAATTACGTTCATGGCTATTTTAAAACCATCACTTGCACCATGTGAAATGGCATCAATTACATTTCTGTAGGGCGTTTTTACTTCTAGTTTTACAGTACCCATTGTTTCGCTTTCTTCGGTTTCTGGCCATACAATTTTACTAATAATTAAAGCCGCAGGTGCAGCCATTAAACTAGCAGTTAATAAATATTCGGCTTTAGCACCAAAGTTTACGTACACAATTAAAATACCGCCAGCAATACAGGCCAAACTGCCACTCATACTTGCTAATAATTCGCTCATCGTCATACCTTTTAAATAAGGGCGAATCATTACTTGCGCTTCTACTTGCCCTACAAATGCACTTGCTACATTACTCAAAGCTTCTGCGCCACTTACTTTCATAATAAAGTTCATGGCTTTTGCAATAACTGCTACAATGCGCTGCATAATGCCAAAATGATAAAAAATAGCCACTAAAGCACACACCAAAATTATAGTAGCAGTAACACTAAAAGCAAAAATGAAGGTTTGTGGCGAGCGATAGGTAACAGTAGCACCTGTATTGCTTTGTACAAAAACACCACCCCATACAAAGGCAGCACCATCTTTGGCAAACTCTTCAATATGCCCAATTTGACGGCCTACCCACTTGAAGAAATTAGTTACTACTGGCACTTTTAATACTAAAACGGCAATAACAATTTGTAACAATATGCCGCTTAAAACCAAACGATAATTAATACGCTTTTTATTGTTTGAACATAAAAAAGCAATAGCTAAAATGAGTGCAATACCAAAGAGTCCTTGAAAACGTGCCATAAGCTAAAGGTTTGTTAGTAGATTTTTGTAAGGGTTGAAGATATTGTTTTTATAAACATGAATAGAAAAGTTTTGTGTTTAGGTATAAAAAAGTACAGAAAGTGAGAAAATAGCCTTCATTAATTATACTAATTGATTAAACGCCTAGTAAAATTGAAAAAAATTATAGCTATTTCAAGATTAGTTGAAACTGTGAAATGATGTTTTTGCTGCAATTTATACGCTACAACAAAAGCCCCACAGCAAAACAAACGTTCAAGTGTGGTACTTTGCATACTTAGTATAAACTTGCAACAACGGCTAAATAGTAGTAATGGTGCAGGGTTCATACAAAAGTCTACTAAATAAAAATCCCCGTTAACTTTTACGTTAACAGGGATTTTATTATGTTTTATTACCCTTTAGGGGTTAGAGGCTTAGTAACCACCCATGCCGCCCATATCAGGTGCGCCGTGGCTGTGGCCAGTTGCTTCTTTTGTAGGTTTGTCTGCAATTACACATTCGGTAGTTAGTAACATACCAGCAATAGAGGCTGCGTTTTCTAAAGCTACACGGCTTACTTTAGTTGGGTCAATAACACCTGCTTTAAATAAGTTTTCGTAAACCTCAGTTCTTGCATTAAAACCAAAGTCAGCTTTACCTTCTCTAATTTTTTGTACTACTATAGACCCATCAATACCTGCATTTTCGGTTAAAGTTCTAATAGGTGCTTCTAAGGCTCTACGAACAATAGCCATACCAGTTTGTTCATCGGCTATTTGGCCTTTTACTTTTGGTTCTAAAGCTTCAATAGCACGAATGTAAGCAACACCACCACCTGGTACAATGCCTTCTTCAACAGCGGCACGTGTTGCATGTAATGCATCGTCTACTCTGTCTTTCTTTTCTTTCATTTCTACTTCTGTGGCTGCACCTACGTACAATACTGCAACACCACCAGCCAATTTAGCTAAACGCTCTTGTAATTTTTCTTTATCGTAGTCGCTAGTTGTGTTTTCAACTTGTGCTTTAATTTGATTTACACGAGCAGTGATGTCTTTTTTAGTGCCTTTACCACCTACTACTGTTGTATTATCTTTATCAATAGTTACAGAAGAAGCTTGACCTAAGTAAGTTAAATCGGCATTTTCTAGTTTGTAACCTTGCTCTTCGCTTACTACAGTACCGGCAGTTAAAATAGCAATATCGGTTAACATTTCTTTTCTTCTATCGCCAAAACCAGGTGCTTTTACAGCAGCTACTTTAATAGTACCACGTAATTTGTTTACTACCAATGTTGCCAATGCTTCACCTTCTAAATCTTCAGCAATAATTAATAATGGACGACCGCTTTGAGCCACTTTCTCTAAGATGTGAAGAATGTCTTTCATTGCAGAAATCTTCTTATCGTAGATTAAGATGTAAGGGTTTTGTAACTCAACTTGCATTTTTTCGCTGTTAGTTACAAAGTATGGAGAGATATAACCTCGGTCAAACTGCATACCTTCTACAATATCAACTGTTGTATCGGTACCTTTTGCTTCTTCTACAGTAATTACACCTTCTTTACCTACTTTAATAAAAGCTTCGGCAATTAATTTACCAATAGTTTCATCGTTGTTAGCAGAAATAGTGGCAACTTGTTGAATTTTTTTAGCATCGTTACCTACTGTTTGGCTTTGACTTTTTAGGTTTTCTATTACAATAGAAACCGCTTTGTCAATACCACGTTTTAAATCCATTGGGTTAGCGCCAGCAGCTACCATTTTTAAGCCTTCGCTAATAATAGATTGCGCCAATACAGTTGCAGTAGTAGTACCATCACCAGCAATATCAGCGGTTTTGCTAGCTACTTCTTTCACCATTTGAGCACCCATGTTTTCAATGGGATCTTCTAATTCTATTTCTTTAGCTACCGATACACCATCTTTAGTTACTTGTGGTGCACCAAATTTTTTCTCAATAACTACATTTCTGCCCTTAGGGCCTAAAGTTACTTTTACAGCGTTGGCCAAAGTATCCACGCCTTTTTTCATCTTATTTCTTGCTTCGATGTCGAAGAAAATTTGTTTTGCCATTTCGTTATAGTTTGAAGTTTTTTGTTTGAAGTTTTTTGTTACGAACTGTTAGAATGTTTATGAAACATCGTTGCTTCGCACACTGGAACGGTTAATGCTTTGTCTGAACCATCATTTTATATGGATTTGATAGATTTAAAAGATGTTAAAATAATTTCTTAAATGCTACAAAATCCCCGTTCAGACTAAACTATCGCCAAAATATCGCTTTCTCTCATGATTAATAAATCTTGACCTTCAAAAGCGATTTCGGTACCAGCATATTTACCGTACAATACAGTATCGCCTACTTTAACCGTCATTGGCTCGTCTTTTTTACCAGAACCGGCGGCAACAACAACGCCACGTTGTGGTTTTTCTTTTGCAGTATCTGGTATAATAATACCACCTGCAGTTTTTTCTTCAGCAGCAGCTGCTTTTACTATCACTCTATCGTGTAGTGGGGTGATGTTAAGCTTTTTAGAAGCCATAATTATTAATTTTTAGCGTTAATGAAATAATTTTCTTTTGCTAATCATTTATTGTGCCACCTAGTTACAGCAAGCCAAATTTTCAGTTTTGCTTAGAAACCTCATTTTTTGTGGCAGTAAGGCTTTCGGCAATTTTAGCAACTACTGACAAAATGTGCATTCAGCCAATGCATTTGTATAATTGCAATAACCGTCACTTTATGCTAATGCCATTAAAAACGCTTTACCTAATTTTTTTTAAAATAGTTACCATTTTAAAACCACACAATAAGTTTTGGTAAATGTTATAAAGCTGTCAATTAAAGGGAGTGCCTAAATTTTTTTCTGCTGCGAGCCAATGTTTGCCAACCTTTTAAAGCTTGGCAGCCACTTAAAAATGAAGCAAAAAATGAGAATTGTTTATGCACCTATAATTTATACGCAATGCCTTAATAAAAACGCTATTCTTATCATTCAAAACAAACGCATCCAAATTTTAAAGGTGCTTACTGTTTGTAGAACGCCACATCAAAAAAGGCAATTTAGCTCCGTAGGAGCGACCTTACAAACAATGCAAACAATACAAGTTGCCGCTACGGCGTTTTTTAAACGCATTTTTATACCAATTTTTTACAAACAGAAAGCCAGGATGTGGCTATTTTTCTATCGGTTCGTGAAGACATTAACCGATAGAAATATGGTTAGTGAAGATATGAACCAAGGCTAGGATAGATGGCGTTTAATAAGCACCAGAGGTGCTTACTGTTTGTAGAACGCCGCATCAAAAAAGGCAATTTAGCTCCGTAGGAGCGACCTGACAAACAATGCAAACAATGCAAACAATACAAGTTGCTGCTACGGTGCTTTTTTAAACGCATTTTTATACCAATTTTTTACAAACAGAAAGCCAGGATGTGGCTATTTTTCTATCGGTTCGTGAAGACATTAACCGATAGAAATATGGTTAGTGAAGATATGAACCAAGGCTAGGATAGATGGCGTTTAATAAGCACCAGAGGTGCTTACTGTTTGTAGAACGCCGCATCAAAAAAGGCAATTTAGCTCCGTAGGAGCGACCTGACAAACAATGCAAACAATGCAAACAATACAAGTTGCTGCTACGGTGCTTTTTTAAACGCATTTTTATACCAATTTTTTACAAACAGAAAGCCAGGATGTGGCTATTTTTCTATCGGTTGGTGAGACATTAACCGATAGAAATATGGTTAGTGAAGACAGGAACCAAGGCTAGGATGCCATTTTGCAAGTGTAATACCCCATTGAGGCAGTGTAAGATGCCATTTTGCAAGTGTAATACCCCATTGAGGCAGTGTAAGATGCCATTGAGGCAGTGTAAGATGCCATTGAGGCAGT
>JASGCX010000038.1:19407-36831 GCA_030053925.1 Flavobacterium sp. | reverse complement strand
CTTTGCAAAACAACTTACAAAAAAGCAGCATAAAGGAAAAACTTTTATGCACCCGTTTTATACTCGTATCAAAAACCTAACTGAATTAAGAGAGAATGCACAAGTTTTAATCAGCATTCTTGTTGACATTATGTATAAAAATCCTAGAGTTTACCCAATTGCATCTGCAATTCTAAGTAAGCTTTTATCAATCATCAATGATACAGCAAGTAGAGATAGAATTTTACAAGCCATTTCAAAAAAGTTTGACAAAATTCCTAACACTGGACACTTAAAAATTTGGCTTCAACGTTTGACTATTAAATTAGACAGACAAAGAGTTTATGACGAAAACCTCTGTAGAAAAGTTAATGACCAAGCTATTCAAATTTGGAACTCTGATTGGTTAAATAATGAACTACAAACTTTGCTTGCAATAACACCAATCATTGACGAGCAAATAATTCAGGACATTGACACAGTTATAAATACAAATGAAGTTGAACTTTTCAAATCAGGATATGACGACAGCAACAATGATTAGAAAAGCACCACGCCCAACATGGCATTTTGTGCAAGTTGGGCAAAAGGAATAACAATGAGCATTTGTAATGCCTTTTGGCTTTTGTTTTGGCAGAACGTGCATAGCTGAACTTTAGTTCTTATCTTCAACTTTATTTTTTTATCAGCAGCGGTTTTGGGTAGGCCGAATATTAATTTATAACCTGCACAAAGCCCTAGCCGCAATAAGTACTAGTATGCGTTTAATGTTTGTTGTTATAATAGCATTGTTGGTAAATGTAAAGGCAATTGCACAGCAGCAACGTGTAATTGCCGAATGTACCATTGTGTATGCTATTTCTGTTGATTCTACATCTACCGATACCTCTTTAACCAACAATTTAAAAGCTGCCACAAAAACCATTTTTATAAAAGGCAACAATTCTCGCATCGACTTGACAAGTGCGGCTTTTACACAATCAATTTTTTACGATAAAGTCAAAGGCAGTGCCATTTTTTTAAGAGAACTTGGTACTAATAAGTTTATTACAAAACTAGATAGCACACAATGGTTGCAAGAAAAGCACGAATTTGATGGTATGGTTACAACCATAACTAAAGACACCAAAAAAATACTGGGATACGATTGTAAGAAAGCACTGTTGCAGCTTAAAAATGGTAAAGTGTACACGGTATATTTTACCCCAACGCTACTACCTTCGGTAAAAGAGGTTGATTACGAATTTAAAGATATACCCGGTATAGTGCTAGCATATCAAGTAGCAGCAACCGATGGTAAGAAAATAAATTACACAGCTACAAGGTTTAACCTTAGCCCAGTGCCAGCATCAAAATTTGATGTGCCATCAAGCGGTTACAGAATACTAAATAAGTAAAAATTAATTAACAGTTGCAGTAGGCGTTTTAAACTTAGGCACTTTTACCTTAAACTTATAAGGCATAATGTAAGTGGTATTGCCTCTATTGTAGTACAATAACGAATTTATCTCCAATCCAGTAGGCGTTATTTTTTGGGTAAGTACATCGCTACCTTTAAACTGTAGGTTTAATTTAACAGCAGAAAGCGATAATGTGCGGTGCGATAAAAGGCTCAAATTTTTGAGAGAATATTTATTCACTTTGTTTTTTTCATCGGCAATGCCAGAGAAGTTTATAGATGCAAGTGCTACCTGAACACTTAAAGCAAGTGTTGCAGCAACAATCAGTTTTTTTATGTGCCTATTTTGTTTCACTTATGCAAAAGTAGCGTTATTACTTAAATATAACCCAATTTTTTTCGGTGGATGCCATAATTAGCTAGGCAAACAATTTTTTGTTACACAAGACGCTTCATTTATTTTAGATGCTGCCTGTACTATAAAAAAACGGAATGATTTTTTTCTCTAGCCAATCCCTACTTTTGCCAACCTAAATTAAATACAAAATGGCATCAACATCAGACATAAGCCGCGGCATGATTTTAAAACTAGATGGCAGCTTATACAGTGTAGTAGAATTTGGCGAAAATAAAACGGCTCGTGCAGCGGCTAAAGTTTGGGCTAAATTAAAAGGCGTTGATAACAAACGCAGTATTGAAAAAACTTGGAATAGCGGTGAAACCGTTTATCCTATTCGTGTAGAAAAGAAAGCGTATCAGTTTTTGTATAAAGACGAGAGTGGGTATAATTTAATGAACAATGAAACCTTCGAGCAAATTGTATTAGCCGAAGAAATGATTGACTCGCCACAATTTTTAAAAGATGGTGCAGAGGTATCTGTATTTATAAACACAGAAACAGAACAACCAATTGGTGCAGAGTTACCAGAAAAAATTGTGGTACTTATTACTTACTGTGAGCCTGGTTTACGTGGCGATACTGCTACACGTGCCACCAAGCCTGCAACTATAGATACTGGCGCTATTGTAAACGTGCCATTATTTGTAGAAGAAGGTGAATTAATTCGCATTAACACCAAAACTGGCGATTATGTAGAAAGAGTAAAAGCCTAACTTAATGCAATAGTATTTTAGCAAATGGAGCAACCAAAATTGCTCCATTTGTATTTTAAGACAAAGCTATTTTTGATATAAAACAGCCTGTTTTACATTAAAAAATGCTCAAAAAAAGCCATTTTTACAAAAAAACGGTTCATTCTGTTAAATTATGGTTATTTTGCCGCCCCATACAGATTTTGAATTAGAACACTAAAACTATCTACTAAAACGATTTTTCTTTAACAAAAAAGCTTCTTATGGATTTAAAACAAATTCACGATCTTATCAAGATCATTAACAAGAGTAATATTGGCGAAATTAGCATAGAAGATAAAGATGGTAAAGTAACCATTAAACAAAAAGAAGAGCCAGTAGTAACCGTTGCAACTGCACCGCAACAAGTATATAACGTAGCACCAGCCGCCGCACCATTACCAGTTGCCGCCGCTGCTCAGCCAGCTGCCGCCGCACCAGCCGCTCCTAAAGCTGATAACCTTGTAACCATAAAAAGCCCAATGATTGGTACTTTTTATCTTAAACCTTCACCAGACAAACCAAACTTTGCAGAAATAGGTACAGAAATTACACCAGGTAAAACCATCTGTATTATTGAAGCCATGAAATTATTTAACGAAATTGAAGCTGAAATAAGCGGTACAGTTGTTAAAATACTTGTAGAAGATAATAGCCCAGTAGAATACGATCAACCATTATTTTTGGTAGAACCAAATTAATGTGATGATTTGATAATTGGATAATTTGATAATGCTTGTGTAAAAAGTGCTTTATTACCAAAGTATCACTATATGAAGAAAGAATTAATTGATAATAACCCAATCTTGAAATTATCTTTTGATTTTTCTTTAATGATTATTGAATACACGGAAGTATTGGAGCAAAACAAAAAGTTTGTAATTAGTAATCAACTATTAAAATCAGGAACTTCAATTGGAGCAAATGCCATGGAAGCTCAAAATGCCGAGAGCAAAGCTGATTTTATACATAAAATGAAAATTGCAGCTAAGGAAGCAGAAGAAGCGCAATATTGGTTGTTGCTATGTGCCTTTTCTCAAAATTATCCTAATTGTCAGCATCTCATTTTAAAATTAGAGGAAGTGGCTAAGGTGTTAAGTGCCATTTTATCGAGTGCTAAAAAGAAATCACCCATTAGTTATTTACTAAGTTTTTTCATTTTTTGATGTCTTTTGTGATTTAATTATCAAATTATCACATCATCCATCATCACATTATCAAATTATCACATCATCGCATTATCAAATTATCACATCATCACATTATCACATTATCACATCATCACATTATCACATTAGCATATTGAAATTATGTTCAAAAAAATATTAATAGCCAATCGTGGCGAGATTGCCCTTCGTGTTATCAGAACTTGTAGAGAAATGGGCATTAAAACTGTTGCGGTGTACAGTACCGCCGATAAAGACAGCCTGCATGTACGTTTTGCCGATGAAGCTGTTTGTATTGGTAAACCAGCAAGTAGCGATTCGTACTTAAATATTCCGCACATAATGGCGGCGGCAGAAATTACCAATGCCGATGCCATTCACCCAGGTTATGGTTTTTTGGCAGAGAATAGTAAATTTTCACAAATCTGTGCCGATCATGGTATTAAATTCATTGGTCCTACACCAGAAATGATTAACGCCATGGGCGATAAAATTACTGCTAAAGAAACCATGATTAAAGCTGGTGTACCTGTTGTGCCTGGTAGTGGTGGTTTGCTAGAAAGCGTAGAACAAGCGAAAGACTTAGCTAAAAACGCTGTAGGCTATCCTGTTATTTTAAAAGCAACTGCAGGTGGTGGTGGTAAAGGTATGCGTGTGGTATGGAAGGAGGACGAAATAGAAAAAGCCTACACAACTGCTAAAATTGAAGCTGCTGCATCGTTTAAAAACGATGGTATTTATATGGAGAAATTTGTAGAAGAACCTCGCCATATAGAAATTCAAGTTGCCGGAGATCAATACGGTACCGTATGTCATCTTAGCGAAAGAGATTGCTCTATTCAACGTCGTCACCAAAAGTTGGTAGAAGAAAGTCCTTCACCTTTTATGACACCAGAATTGCGTAAAGCAATGGGCGAAGCTGCTATTAAAGCTGCAAGTGCTATTAACTACGAAAGTGTTGGTACCATTGAGTTTTTGGTAGATAAACACCGCAATTTCTACTTCATGGAAATGAATACACGTATTCAAGTAGAGCATTGCGTAACAGAAGAAGTTGTTAATTTCGATTTAATAAAAGAGCAGATTAAAATTGCCATGGGCGAAAAAATTTCGGGTGCTAATTACGAGCCCCAGTTACACGCAATTGAGTGCCGTATTAATGCCGAAGATCCCTACAACGATTTTCGCCCTTCGCCGGGTAAAATTACCAACTTAAACACGCCGGGTGGGCATGGTGTAAGGGTAGATAGCCACGTATATGCAGGCTACACCATCCCGCCATTTTACGATAGTATGATAGGTAAGTTAATTACCGTGGCTCAAACACGTGAAGAAGCCATCGACAAAATGTACCGTGCACTAAGCGAATATGTAATTGAAGGTGTAAAAACAACCATTCCTTTTCATTTGCAATTAATGAAAAATGAAGACTTCCGTTCAGGTAATTTCACTACAAAATTCTTGGAAGGTTTTACTATGAAGTAAACCTTTTTACTAGAATCATATAAAGTAAAACATCCGAGGTTTCTAAAACCTCGGATGTTTTACTTTAGTGGTACTAGTATTTAACGCCTGTTGCGTTGTACACAGCGGCGGTTATAAATTTATTAGGCTTTTTGGTACCCAATAGTTTGCATCTACCCACCTATATTTGAGCCTTAATCAGTTGGTATGACAGACAATAAAGCCATTATTCAAGCCTTTTTAGTTAATATTCGTGGGGGCAACAACTTGCAAGATGTTGCTTTATACATGGCCGATACTATTTTGGCACACCAAATGAATGTAGAAAACCCAACTACGGTTACACGTACACCTAGCAATTACGCCAATCATATTCGTGAGTTTTTAACCATGTTTGGCCATTTTACCCTAGAAATTACCGAGCTTTTAGCCGATGGCGATAAAGTATATGCTCGTTGGTTACAAAAAGGCCACCATTTAACCACTATTGAAGGTCATGCTGCTACACGTAAGCCGCTTAATGAAATAGCCTCTTGCGTGTACCGCTTAGAAGCAGGTAAAATAGTTGAATACTGGATTCAAATAGACCGCTATGGTTTTGAGTGGCAGCTTGCGCACTAAACGAGTTATTAATTATTTGCTACTTTGAAACTTGTTCAAATGAAATAACATCGTCTAAAGTTCGTATTCTTTTGCCCGGTTGAAGGCGTCCTTTAATTTTCACTAAACCACCACCTTGACCATGAGCTTTATATGCTTTCTCATACCAATCTGCATTTAGGTTTACTCTTGCATTTACAATTTCACCTTCAATAATTAAGGATAAAATTACTTCCCCCGATCTTTTTCCATTTGGCTCTTCATTCCCATTTAAACTCTCTACAGTTCCAAAAAAAGTATCGGTTGTTTCCTTACTTTTAGGTTTGAAATAATTTTTTAATTCATCTAGTTTCGATTTTGAAGAATAAGGAAACTTTAAAACCGATGGGGTTTTAGAAACCGGCAATTTAGTTAAATAAGCCCTGCTCCAATTAAATCTTAACTCAAAGGGTAATTCTCTATCGTCATCGTAGAGGTTAACTAGTGAGTCACAAAGGTTGTAAGAAATTATTGGTCTTTCGGAACTTGTTTGCTCTTCAAGTAACTGACTAAAATTATTCTCTTCTACACTAGATAACAATTTATATGCACCGTTATTAATTATTTCAAAAGCTTTGCGACTTATTGGTTTTGAAACTTCTTCACTTCCAAGCAAATCTGGAGTTGGCGGGGCTTCTAGATGAATAGGGCAAGAAATTTTTAATACAAAGCTACCCTCTTCAGTATGCCTAAAACGTGTTCTTTTTAATAAATCAACAGCTTCAACCCTTGCTAGGCGCTTATGATAAAGTACAGGATTTACAACAGAACTTCCTGCTGCTAAAATCATTTGCTTAGTAGCCTCCATAGATTCTAAGGCTTCTTGAAATGACAATGAGTTAACAATTTTGTCGGTTGAATAATATCTTAAACTAATTACGTCATCATTAACTTCTCTTATATCTTCTTCAATAATATGTAAAGGCTTTTTGTAGTATTCAGATAATCTTTCTAATGATATTCTTCCCATATCCTGATATTCTTTTAAATAATCGTCTTTGGGAAAGATTAGTTGAGTGTAGTCTTGATTGGGGCTGTTTAAGACAAATAAACCATCCGCTAGTGCTTCTTTAACAAGCTGCCAGCCCAAACTGATTGCATATTCCCTAATTTCATAAGCTGTAACATCTATCTTATTCATAAATTAGGTTTTACGTATTCTGGAATGTTTTTGTTAACTGCTAAGTCAGTTATGCGTAATAATTCGCTTGGCGTAAGCAGATGAGACTTTGGGATATAAATGGTCTCACCACTAGGATTAAAACTCTCGTCAGCACCATAAAGACAAACCCAATAAGCAGCATTTTTTAATATTAATTCTTCTTTACTACATTCTAACCAGTCTGCATGGTTTCTTGGAAGAAATAAGACTACTAAAATTTTGTATAAATCACTATCCTTCGTTCTCAGTTTCTCAAATCTACTTTTTCCATTCAAGAAATATGTTAAATGGTTGGGGTAGTTACCACTATCTTTTATTGTAGCCTTGAGTTGAACATTTATTTGAACATGTTTCAAATATGCGTGACTTGTATTGCCTCGATAATTGACCTGTGCATCAACACCTGTACCATCATCGTGCCTATCGCCTATTTTACAACTAATTCCTGCTTTGGCAGAAATTGCATGTAAATATGCGTAGCTTAACTCTGATTCAATATCATTATTGGATAATGGCATGGTATTCTATTTTTTATCGCAGCACAAAATTAGCTTTCTTGGTTATTGTTTGGTTTAGCTGAAATACTAACTTATGCTAAAATTAAAAGTATTCTAGTTCATAATGAAACCAAAAACATTATTTAAAACAACAACTGATACACTTCATGCACTTGCCCTGCAGGCACTACTTGAATTTTATAAGCCTTAGGGTTAAAGCTTTTTTTGTTGTATTTACTTACAATTATTTTTTCAAAGCCTAGTTTCTCGGCTTCTGCAATGCGCTGTTCTATGCGATTTACAGCACGTATCTCGCCATTTAAACCTACCTCGCCAGCAAAGCAAACATGCGGTGGTAAAGGCACATCTTCATAGCTACTGAGCAAGGCACAAATTACGGCAAGGTCTATAGATGGGTCTTCTACTTTTAAGCCGCCAGCAATATTTACAAACACATCTTTGGTACCAAACAAAAAGCCACCACGTTTTTCAAGTACTGCTAGTAACAGTTGCAAACGCCTTAAATCAAACCCACTTACGGTGCGCTGCGGTGTGCCATAAACCGATTGTGTTACCAAGGCTTGTACTTCTATTAGCAAAGGTCGCATACCTTCTAGCGAAGCGGCAATAGCACTGCCACTTAATTGCTCTTCACGTTGGGTAATCAATATTTCAGAAGGGTTGCTTACTTCACGCATACCATCACCTGTCATTTCGTAAATACCAAGTTCTGATGTGCTACCAAAGCGGTTTTTAAGGGTGCGTAAAATGCGGTAAGCATAGTGTCTATCGCCTTCAAATTGTAGCACAGTATCTACCATGTGCTCTAATATTTTAGGACCAGCAATGCTACCATCTTTGGTAATGTGGCCTATTAAAAATACAGGCGTGTTGGTTTCTTTTGCAAAGCGCTGAAATTCGGCTGCACATTCACGTATTTGGCTCACACTACCAGCAGAAGAATCAATTAAATTAGATTGGATGGTTTGAATAGAATCTACAATTACCAGTTGTGGTTGTAATTTTTTTATCTCTTGAAAGATAGACTGTACGCTAGTTTCAGTGAGTAAATAGAAATTATCGTTTTTAATTTTTAACCTATCGGCACGCATTTTTATTTGCGACTCGCTTTCTTCGCCACTAATGTAAAGCACCACTATTTCGTTCATCATTAAACCATGTTGTAAAAACAAAGTGCTTTTACCAATGCCAGGTTCGCCACCTACCAATATAATGCTGCCAGGCACCACACCACCACCAAGCACACGGTTTAGTTCACCATCTTTGGTTACAATGCGCCTTTCATCTGTAACCGTTACATCTTGCAATGCCACCGCTTTGGTTGCTCTTTTTTCGCCCTTAAAGTTTTTCCAGTTTTGCTCTTTTGCATTGCCTTTATCAAGCACTTCTTCTACAAAAGTGTTCCATTGGCTACAGCTAGGGCATTTGCCTATCCACTTCATGCTTTCGTACCCACAATTGCTACAGAAAAAAGCGGTTTTTATTTTGCTCATGTGGTAAAGATATACCGATTATAACCACAGGGCAAAGAAGCAAAGAAGATGAGGAAGCTGTTTTACTAGGGTTAGGGTTCTCTAAAAAGAATTAAAAACCTCTGTTGCTACAAAAAAGCGACCTATTATTTACTACTAACCCTGCGTTTTAAATTATACTTATGTTTGTGAGATTAAAATATCCTTAAAAAAATTAGGGTTGTTACATTTAAAAAGATGCATCTAATACGTCATACCCCATTTTTAAAAGCAGTGCTTTGGCACAGCCTTACTGCCTTTGGTGGGCCTAATGGGCATTATGGTATGATGCTAAAAACATTTGTACAGCTACGTAAAGACATTACTGAAAATGAGTTGGTAGATTTTGTAAGCTTTTGCAACATGCTGCCGGGTGCATCATCTACACAAACCTTAACCTTAATTGGCTACAAGCGTGGTGGTATTCCTTTAGCCATTTTAACCTTAGTAATTTGGATAACGCCTGCTTGTTTGCTCATGGGTGGCTTGTCATTTTTGCTAGATTATTTTAGCGACATGGCTATTAATACCGATAAAGCGCAGCATTTTATACAGCCAATGGCAATTAGTTTTATTGCATTTTCTGCATTCAGAATTTTTAAAATTGCTGTTAATAATACCATTACAAGGGTAGTGATGGTAGTGGCTGCGGTGGCTACTTTTTTATATTTTAAAACACCTTGGGTATTTCCTGCGTTGCTTGTAGCAGCAGGTATTGCCACTAATTTTAGCGATAAACGGATACCTCAAAAAGAAGTACCACCAAAGAAAATTAAGTGGGGCAACTTGTTGATATTTTTAGCACTGTTTGGTGTGGCTGCTTACTTTAGTGAAACGGCTACCAAAAACAACTGGCCTAACCACAAAGCCTTCAACGTTTTTGAGAGTCACTACCGTTTTGGTAGTTTAGTATTTGGTGGTGGCGATGTGTTGATGCCACTGATGTACGAGCAATATGTAGTACGCCCAATTACAAAGCGCATTTTAGCTAGCAAGCGAGATGTATTACAAATGGCGCATCGTGATTTTTTAACTGGTTCGGGCATTGTACGTGCTATTCCTGGGCCTGTGTTTTCTATAGGTGCTTTTACCGGTGGCATGGTACTACGTGGCGATAATACCTTTTTATCGCAAGCACTAGGTTGTTTATTAGGTGCTATTGGTATTTTTCTGCCAAGTGTATTATTGGTTTTATTCTTCTTTCCTGTATGGCACAACCTTAAAAAATATGCAGTTATTTATCGCTCACTTGAGGGAATTAATGCAGCAGTAGTAGGTATTATGCTAGGTGCAATTATGATTTTATTTAAGGCTACCCCTCTTATTGGTGAAATATTGAGCAAGCAGTTGATTGGTTGGCTTGATGTTGCTGTAGTAGTTACCACATTTTCGCTTTTACAATTTACCAAAATACGTGCACCATTTATAGTGATTGGCTGCGTGATTTTAGGCCTTGCTTATAGCTTTATGTAGCTGTAATAACTATTGTGCTTGCCATTTTTTTCTTAGCATCTTTAGCAAAAACTAACATATTGGCAAGGGCAGGCTAGTAGCTTTTAGCGATGGTGTAATGGTCATCATTATTACCATTATGGCGCTAGAAATACAAGTACCGCATGGCAATACTTGGGCATCTTTACAACCACTAATTGCGGTGTTTATTAGCTATGTAAAACCATAGAGAAATTTTGGTAAAGCAGGGGGATGATTGTGTATTTTACAACCTCAAGAGCCCCACTTTATGTAGCGTATTAATGGGTTTATTATCCCAAAATAATTCAAAATTTTCAAGGCCTGCTGCTTCGTAACTATTGGCTACATCCTGCACGGTATAAGGCTTTGGGTTTTGTACAGATAGTTCTTTTAGCATAGCAGCAAGCCATACACCCTGCGCTTCATCAACCCTAATATTTAAGGTTTCTTTTTTTGTTTGAAACGTTAAAGATGCTACTTGCCAGCTATTGCTTTTTTTGGTTTTAGTTACAATTTCTAGTTGTGGCTGTGTGCCTATAAACACCACTTTATTTGTAGGCTTGTGGGTGTTAGTTGCTTCGTCAAGTAAGGCGTTTACAATAAAGTTGGCAGCTACTTTTGTTTTAGGTACTTTAAAGCCCATTTCTTCTGCATCAAACCATATAGATAGTGGCTCATCAAAACAAAGCCCATGCATGTAGTTTAGTAACGACTTCTTTAAGCCATAACTAAACTTGTTATGTTCTGTACCTGTTTCATCTATGTGTTCTACATCGTTATCAGCAAACGTAATGGCTACTTCTTTGGCTTTTTTTACACCAAATTTCTCAGGGTTTAAGCCCACAGGACTGTGTGCTGTCATGGCAAATTGGTGCCAAAAAGCCGATTGCAAAATGCCCGCTTTAAACAACTGACGCACCATCTCTAAACTGTCAATGGTTTCTTGCGCTGTTTGTGTAGGAAAGCCATACATTAAGTACGCATGAACCATAATGCCAGCCTCAGTAAAGTTGCGATTTACCTTAGCTACTTGCGCTACTGTAATGCCTTTTTGAATTAATGCCAATAGTCTATCGCTTGCTACTTCTAAGCCGCCAGATACTGCAATGCAGCCAGAGGCTTTTAGTAGTAAACAAAAGTCTCTAGTAAAGCTTTTTTCAAAGCGTACATTGGTCCACCAGCTTACGGTTATTTTGCGTTTAATAATTTCAAGTGCTAGTGCACGCATCAGCGCAGGTGGTGCCGCTTCATCTACAAAGTGAAAACCATTTTGCCCAGTTTGAGCAATTAATGTTTCCATTCTATTGCACAAAAGGCTTGCTGCTATTGGCTCGTAGAGTTTAATATAATCAAGGCTAATATCGCAGAAAGTACATTTGCCCCAATAACAACCATGTGCCATAGTTAGCTTATTCCATCTGCCATCGCTCCACAAGCTATGCATTGGGTTTACCACTTCTATGGCCGATATGTATTTTGTTAGCCAAAAATCACTATAATCTGGCGTGCCTACTTCACCTTGCTTATAGTCTTTTATGGCTTTGTTATTTAGGTAAGTTACCTTGCCATCAACCAACGTAAAAGTGCGTTTTAATTGGTCAATGGTTGCGTTACCTTCTACAAAGCCAATTAAGTTTTCTAACGGGGCTTCGCCATCGTCTAGGGTAATAAAATCGTAAAACTCAAATACACGTTTGTCTTTTAGTGAGCGTAACTCGGTATTGGCAAAGCCGCCACCCATAGCCACTTTTACTGTAGGGTAATGTTGTTTAATCCATTGCCCACAACGCAAACTGGTGTACAAGTTACCTGGAAATGGTACAGAAATACAGACCATTTTGGGGTTAACCATTTGCATTCTTTCTGCAAGAATAGCTATTAAAATATTGTCAATATAAGTGTAAGGTTGCTGTAACGATTCGTGCAATTCATCAAAGCTATTGGCACTTCGGCCAAGCCTTTCGGCATAGCGGCTAAAGCCAAAATGGCCGTCTACACATTCGGTAATTAAGTCGCTTAAATCTTCTAAATACATGGTGGCTAGGTGCTTCGCCCTATCTTGATGCCCCATGCTACCGAAAGCCCAGTTTAAGTTATCTAGTTGTTTAAACCTACTTGCTTCGGGTAAAAAATCACGTTTACAAATGAGGTGAGATAATGTGGGATTTTTGCCTTGCAAAAACCAAATAACATCGTCTATGGTGCTGATATAATCTTCCTGCAAAGCCATAATGCGCTTGGCATTTTCTGATGTTTCTTCTGTAATTTTTATGCGCTCAAACAATTGGCGCAGCCCATTTTTACTAAAAAGTGCTAATGTAACTTCAATGCCCAAATCGGCCTGAAAGGCACTAATACCTTTGGTATTTAAAAATCCTTTTAAATAGGCCGTAGCAGGGTAGGGCGTATTTAGCTGTGTAAAAGGTGGCGTAATTAAAAAAACCGAAGCACTCAAATGAAAGAATTTAGGCTGCGAAGATATACTACTAACTTAATGATTGTTATTAGTAATCAATTTGTACTAAGTATGATGTTTTTGGGCTTTTTTGCTAAAATTTAAGTTTGTTAGTCTGTAACTATTACAAGCAAATTTTTTATTTCATAACGTTGCTTTATGTATAAATTACCTGGATGGATTGATTTGTGTAAAACTTTTCAAACGCTCAAATGAAATGATTATCAATCACTTATAGTTTGCTCGCCTGATATACAAGGTGAATAAACTATAACTTATTCACAAATTATTAAAATATGTATAGATTAAACTATATCGGCTACTGATAGGTAAAATATTCTAAACAACCTAGATGATTTTTCTAATATACAGAAACATTTAGGAGTTAAAGGTATGCTATTTGATGGTAAATTTAGGTTTACCAAAGAGCAGGTTGCTGACTTTTTTAAAGTTGATGCCTCAATAATTTATACTTATTTATCAATATCCAAAAAAGAATTAAAGCACAATGATTATGAATTGTTTAATGGTAATCACTCAAAAATTGTAAAGAACAGTTTAGAGGCATCATAAATATTGCATCAATAGCAACGCAGTAGGATTATTCAACTTTGGAGCCTTCCTTAATTTTGGTATATTATTAGTATAAATTGAAACGAATAAAGTGCTAAGAAGTAAAATGTTGGATATAGTAATTGATACATTAAACAAACGCTTAGGTGGTTCTTCAAAATACATTAATCAACGTGATGAAGATTTTTTGCTAAGTATTTTATAAGCGCCTATTTATTGCAAAGAATTTGCTTCGGCATTACACAAATATCTTTATATGTGACATTGTAAATTTATATGTAAACAATTATATTGATTAGTTGAAATTGAACAAAATTGAACAAAATTGAAGCAAAAGAGATGGAGTTGTAGTACTTTATATTAGTACCATTAATTTGAAATACTTGTAATGGTTTTAAATACACTAACGTTTAAGTGTTAGTGAAAATTACGAAAAGTATTTATAGTAATATTGTTTTATTTCAGAAAAAATTAAGCCCCTGTTGTTTAATTACAATCAGGGGCTTAAAATGGGTAATACTTATTACTTCGCATTTGCAGCTTTGGTAGGCTTTGCGGCAGCCGTTTTAGTTGCGGCCTTTTTAGGTGCTGGTGCAACTTCTACTACTTCTTTTGTAGCTTTCTTTTCTGCTACCACAGGTGCAGGTACAGTTGCTACACTTGCTTTTTTGGTAGTTGTTTTTTTAGGTGCTACTGGCGCAGCTTCTACTACTAAAGGTGCAGGTGTTTCAGTTGGTTTTACACTTGCTTTTTTGGTTGGTTTTGGTGCTTCTTCGGGTACGTTTATTAAACAGTTATCTGCAAAAAATGCTTCACTATATACATAAGCATCTGCATTGCTATCGTTTACCCATCTACCATCGCTCAAAAAATAGCGGTATTGGTAAGTGCCACTTTCTAAATCTATAGTGGTTTTTAGCGAGCCATCTTTTTGTTTTTTTAAGGCAATACCTTTTTCAAATTCCCAATTGTTAAAGTCGCCCAATAAAATACCGGAGGTAGCATTGCCTGCTATTTCTGCCGAAACTGTGAAAGTAATTTTCTGTGCCATAATTGTTGTTGCTTATTTAGTAATGAGACCATTACGTTTTAGTTAGGAGATACGGTTTATCTGTAATTAATACCTTTTTTGGCAAAAAGTAACCGTTAGCAAAGGTTTGTGCTTAATAAATACACATAATTAGCATAAAATATGTTATATCAAACACTGCCTTGTATAGAATATGACACTAAAAAAGCGCAGTTAGCTGCGCTTTAATGATATTTTGTGAATAATGCTTAATAGCAACTACTTGCTTTCTTTTACCATTTTGCGCAGCAATACCCATTGTTTTAAGGCATCACGAGAATCGATGGCTGGGTAGCCTAATATTTTGGCACCATCACCAAAATTGGTAATTACACCCGACTGACCCCCTACTTGCACACCATTGCCAAGTGTTACATGGTCTGATATACAAGCCCCACCGCCTACAATTACACCATCACCAAGGGTTACAGAACCTGCAAGCCCACTACTACCTGCCATAATACAGCATCGGCCCATTTTACTATTGTGTCCTATTTGCACAAGGTTATCTATTTTACAGCCATCGCCAATGGTAGTTGCGCTAAACTTGCCCCTATCTACACAACTATTAGCCCCAATTTCTACACCATTGCCTATTACCACATTGCCTATATGTGGTATTTTTATTAAGCCACGGCCATCGGGGCTTGGTCTAAACCCAAAACCATCTGCACCAATAGTTGCATTTGGGTGAATAATACAATAAGCCCCAATTATACATTTTTCTCTTACCACCGCACCGCTCCAAATGGTAGTGGCTGCGCCAATAGAAGTGCCATCTAAAACAGTCACATTAGGGTACAATGTTACGCCCTTGCCTAGCACTACATTTTTACCAACGTAGCAGCCTGCACCTATTTGGCAGCCCTCGCCAATAGTGGCTGTAGCGTGAATAGTAGCTGTAGCATGAATAGCTGTATCAAACACAGGGCCTTCTTCTACAAACATTTCTAGCACCATAGCCATGGCCACATCGGCATTTTTTACCTTAACAATGGCTTTATTATTTATTGCGGTGAGTTCAATATCATCACTAATAATTACCGCACAAGCCTTGCAAGTATCCCAGCTTTTGGCGTATTTTTTATTGCCTATAAAAGTAATTTGCGTTTCGCTTGCTTGTTCTAGCTGCTCGGGGCCAGTAATTAACTGCGTGGTATTGCCAATTAATTCGCCTTTAAGTATTTCGTTAATTTGTTGAATGGTAAATGTTTTCATAATAGCAAGTGCTAGGTTAATTTATGGCTGTATAGGTACGGAAATATTTTGTACCTCAAAAAGAGATGCTATAAATTAACAATTTTGCCATTTTTTATCAGCACTTGGTGCTGAGATGATTTTGCATATTGCCCAGTAACTGCTTTGGTAGATGCTGTGTTTTGGCAAATGGAAGTTGGAAAAACAGCACTCACCTTTGGCTTTAGCGAAATGATGGGCAGGGCCCAGAAGCTTTGCTATAAATGTTTAATAGAATGGATATGTAAGTTGAATGATACAACCTTTATTAGATTTTTTTATATGACTGAGTTTTAAGTTCAAGATAAAATTTGAATATTGAAATAGCATGGGGTTTAAAACTTTGTCGCCAGAAAGGCACTAACCTTTTACCTTTAGTGCCTATATGAGCGTATTTACTAAAAAATCTACCGTAATTATTACCTGCCACAAAAGGGTATCTAGCTATTTAGCCCAAGAGGTAACAGACCTTGGTTTTACCATTGAAGAAACATTTGTAACAGGTGTACGTTTGTATGCATCTATTAACGATTGTATAAAACTCAATCTCAATTTACGTTGTGCTAGTCAGGTTTTGTATAGTATAAAACAATTTGAGGCAGAACATACAGATGCCATTTACCGCCATTTGCTTAATTACGCTTGGGAAGATATTTTACCTGCCGATGGTTATTTTTCTATTACTAGCAACGTTAACAACCCCACTATTAATAACAGCATGTTTGCTAACCTTAGGGTAAAAGATGCCATTGTAGATAGGTTAAGGGAAAAGCGTGGCACTAGACCTTCAACAGGTGCAGAACTAACAGGTGCGGTTATCAATTTATTTTGGAAAGAAGAATATGCCGAAGTGTTTATAGATACCTCAGGCGATTCGTTGGCAAGGCATGGCTATAGAAAAATACCAGGCCAAGCACCCATGCTAGAGGCATTGGCAGCAGCCACCATTTACGCCACCAAATGGGATAAAAAATTGCCTTTTATAAACCCAATGTGTGGTGCCGGTACATTGGCCATTGAAGCGGCTTTAATAGCTACCAATAGAATGCCTGGCTTGTACAGAACTAACTATGCTTTTATGCACTTACAAGGCTACGATGATGCAGTATATCAACAAGAGCGAGCTTTATTAAGCAAACAAATAACAACCGTACAAGGCTTGCAAATTATAGCAACAGATTACAGCGTAAAAGCCATAGAAAATGCACAAAAAAATGCCGCCGCAGCAGGTGTTCAAAACCTTATAAAGTTTGCCGTGTGCGATTTTGCACTTACAAAAGTACCCGCTAATGCTGCCGGTATTATGATGGTAAACCCCGAATATGGCGAAAGGTTAGGCGATATAGACGAACTAGAACGCACCTATAAACGCATTGGCGATTTTATGAAGCAACAGTGTGGCGGTTACTGGGGCTACATATTTACAGGCAACCTAGAACTAGCAAAGAAAATAGGCCTAAAAGCCAAGCGTAGAATAGAGTTTTTTAATAGCACCATCGATTGTAGATTACTTGAGTACGAACTGTATAGTGGAAGTAGAAGAGTGGTAGAATAAAGTTTTAGACCTGTCAGGTTTCAAAACCTGACAGGTCTTGCACCATCGATTGTAGATTACTTGAGTACGAACTGTATAGTGGAAGTAGAAGAGT
>JASGCX010000038.1:0-19307 GCA_030053925.1 Flavobacterium sp. | reverse complement strand
GGTAGAATAAAGTTTTAGACCTGTCAGGTTTCAAAACCTGACAGGTCTTGCATATTTTAATTGGCATGAAAGCAGCAAGCATACAAGAAATAAAGCAAGCACTTAAGCACCTTAACCATAAGGAAGTGCAAGACTTATGCTTGCGCCTAGCTAAGTACAAAAAAGACAACAAAGAACTACTAGATTATCTATTGTTTCAGGCTCACAATGAAGATAGCTATGTGCAAGCTATTAAAAATGAGATAGATGAATTGTTTGAAGACATTAACACAAGCCATATTTATTTTGCCAAAAAAACCTTGCGCAAAATATTACGTGTAGCAGCCAAGCACACCAAATACAGTGACGTAAAACAAACAGAAGTAGAAGTGTTGCTACACTTTTGCCAACGGCTTAAAGCTAGCGGCCTAGCCAAAGAAAAGAACGTTGTAATACACAAGCTGTACTTAATGCAGATAAAAAAAGTACAGAAGCTTATTGCTGCCTTGCATGAAGATTTGCAGTATGATTATTTGAAACAATTGAAAGGTTTGTGATAGCTGCTCTTAAATGTTGCTGATTCACATTGCATTTCTGCTTCTGAAGTTTCAGCGTAAACTGCATTTTTTACAAGAACCTAATACGCTTGAATAGGCGATTAAAACCAATACCTCACCGATTTGTATTATACAGCTACCAACCATCACGCAACTTTGCCAAAGCATTAGCATTAGCTTTTGTTTAACGTATTTAAGGGCGTTTTTCGCACTACCATACTAATCAAACTTATTTATGAAGCAACTGTATTTTTTTCTGTGGTGTTTACTAATAACAACTATTTCTCTAGCACAAACAAGCGGTACCATTAAAGGCAAATTGATTGATAGCGTAGGAAAACAATCATTAAAAGATGCCTCAATTACGGTGCTAGACAGCAAAGATTCTACACTTGAAGTATTTGGCCTTGCCAAAACTGATGGCACATTTGAACTGAAAAATATTGCACTAGGCAAAATGATTGTGCAAATAACGTTTCAAGGGTATAAACCTGTAAATAAAATTGTAACGCTAAGCAAAGAAAATGCTGTAGTAGATTTAGGCGAAGTGGCTATGTCTATTCAAGCAAAAGATTTGCAAGAAGTAATAGTACAAACTAGCCCTATTACCATAAGAAAAGATACCATAGAATACAATGCAGGTAGCTTTAAAACCAAGCCTAATGCGGTTGTAGAAGATTTATTGAAAAAATTACCCGGTGTAGAAGTTGCTAAAGATGGCAGCATAAAAGCACAGGGTGAAGCCGTATCGAGAGTATTGGTAGATGGTAAACGTTTTTTTGGTGAAGACCCTAAAATGGCTACCAAGAATTTACCTCCAGATATGGTAGACAAAATTCAGGTGTACGATGCACAAAGCGACCAAAGTGTCTTCAGCGGTTTTGATGATGGTACACGTACCAAAACAATTAACATTACCACTAAAAAAGATAGACGTAAAGGCTTTTTTGGTAAAGCTATGGCAGGTGGTGGCAACAATGGCCGCTACGAAAGCAGCTTAAACTTTAACCGTTTTAATGGCAATCAGCAGATAAGTTTTATAGGCCAAGCTAATAACGTAAACCGACAAGCATTTTCTGTACAAGACATATTAGGTACACTAGGCAGCGCTGGTGGCGGTAGAGGTGGTGCAGGTGGTGGTGGCATTGTTTTAATAGGTGGTTTAGGTGGTGGCGGTAGCAGCAATGGCATTACTACAACTGTTGCTGGTGGCCTTAACTATAAAGATGTGTGGAGCAAAAAAACAGAGGCTTCGGGTAGTTATTTTTACAACAATCTAGCTATTGATAGAGATACTAGAAGTTTAACAGAAACTTTTTTTTCAGGTGATTCATCACAGTTTAATAACCAAAATACTACGGCAAGAACTAAGAATCAAAACCACAGAATTAACTTTAATATCGAAACACAAATTGATAGTAGCAACTCTTTAGTTGTGCGCCCTAACTTTAGTTATCAAGAAACTGAAGCGAATAATGTTACACAATCAACCATTACAAAAGGTAAGTTTACCAACATAGGAACTACCGAGCAAAATACAAGTAGTGCAGGTAGCGGTTATAATGGTAGTATTGATGCAACCTTTCGCCATCGGTTTAAAACAAAGGGGCGTACATTTTCTATGAACGTTACTGGTGGTGCAAATACTAATAATAACGATGCAACTAATTTTACAACAGCAAATATAGCTTCACGTAGTGCAAATCAAATTAGCAATAGTAAGTCTGATGGTAATAATATAAGTACCAATTTGTCTTACACAGAGCCTGTAGGTAAAAATCAATTGATAGAAATTGGCTACAACTATAGTTATCGTACTAACACTTCTAATAAACAAACATTCGCCTACGATGCAGCAACACAAGGCTTTACAAAAGGTGTTGATAGTTTAACCAATAAATTTGAAAACACAAACGCATCTAACAGGGCTAGTTTGGGTTATCGTGTACAAAATGCAAAGTTTAATTTAGGTGCAACCATGGGTGTACAATTTGCAACGCTTACAAGCAATAACAGAAGTAAAAACATCAACTTTAACAACAACTTTGTTAACCTTTTTCCAACGGCTAATTTTACTTACAACTTTACAAGAAGTAAAAACTTACGTATAAATTATAGTGGTAGAACCAATCAGCCAAGTGCATCACAATTGCAACCTGTGCCCGATGTAAGCGATGTAACCAACATTAAAAATGGTAATCCTAATTTGAGTCAAGAGTTTAGTAATAACCTTAGAATTTTCTACTCTTCTTTCGATATTTTTAAGCTGCGCAACTTGTTTGCTATGTTTAACTTTAGCAGTACAAGCAATAAAATTGTAAGTAATGTAACTCAATCGCCTACTACTTTTTATAGAACTACCACTTATTCAAATACGGGTGGTGTTTACAGTTTAAGTGGTTACGTGAATTATGGGTTTCAATTTGGCAAACAAAAAATTCGCTTAAACTTTACTACCAACCTTGCACATAGCCGAGATGTAAGTATTATTCACAGCCCATTGTTGGCAAATGTTAACGATACCATTAACTACACTTACAACAGTTCTATTGGGCAAACTATTGGTACTAGTTTTAACATTAAAGAGAAGTTAGACCTGAACCTTACGGCTACCTCAACTTATTATATTGCTAAGAATACAAACCAAGTAAGTGCTGCAAATAATACAAATTATTTCACCCAAAACATTACCATCGAACCAACGTACACTTTTAAAGGTGGTTGGGTTTTGGGTACTGATTTAGATTACAATTACACAGGTGGTTTGGCTACAGGTTACAATGCAAGTGTGCCTTTGTGGAATGTTAGTTTAAGTAAATTATTATTTAAGAACCAGGCTGGTGAATTAAAAGTGGCTATCTACGATATGCTTAACCAAAACGTAAGTGTGTCAAGATCTGTAACTGGTAATACAGTTACTGATCAACAAAGCACGGTGTTGAAACAATATTTCAGCGTAACATTTGCTTACAACTTACGCAAATTTGCAGGTGCGGGTCAGCAAATGCCTTCTATGTTTAGAAACATGATGCGTGGTACTAACATGCGCAACATGCCAAGATTTTAAGACATCATTTTTAAATACGGTTAAGGGCGAACTGAAAAGTTTCGCCCCTTTTTTATGGTAGCACTAGGTGAGGTACTTTGCTTTGCTTATTTTGGGTACTTATTTTATTTGGGTAAACGTTTACATACTGTTTAATGCTACATACCACATCTGCTAAAGCAACATTTAATATTTTTAAGAACCTCAGTTTTTGGGTGTTTATAGCTATTGTTTGTGCCATTATTTTAGGCAGTGTAAATGCACCACTTGCTGTAAAAATGGAAGTATTGGGTAAGCATTTTATCAACCTGATAAAACTGTTTATTAACCCCATTATTTTTATAACCATAGTGCTTGGCATTAGCGGTATGGGCAACCTTAAAAAAGTGGGTAGAATAGGGGTGAAGTCGTTGGTGTATTTTGAGATAGTAACCACATTTGCTTTAGCTATAGGCGTTGCTGTAGCGTATGTGTTGCAACCTGGTAAAATAGATAAATCACGGGTACAATTACAAGACCCATCTAAGTTTACAAAAGCCGCAGGCAAAGGCTTTGATTGGGTACATTTTTTTGAAACCAATATTACACTGCAAGTATTGCTAGTGGCTATTGTAGTAGGTGTGTTGCTCAATTATTCGAGGCATAGAAGACGTGTGGTAGAGAAGCTAACCATTGGTTCTAAATACGTGTTCCTTGGGTTAAAGTATGCGATGTATTTGGCGCCATTAGGTGCGTTTGGTGGTATGGCTTATGCCATAGGTAAGTTTGGGCTGCATACATTATTGCCGTTGGCCAAATTAATGGGCACCATTTATATTACTATGGCACTGTTTGTTTTTGTAGTACTAGGTAGCATTATGCGCTATTTTAAGCTAAGTATTTTTAAGTTTTTGGTGTACATAAAAGATGAGTTGTTGCTAGTGCTTGGCACATCATCATCAGAGTCGGCATTGCCATCTATTATGAGCAAATTAGAGCAGCTAGGTTGCAGCAAATCTGTGGTTGGTTTGGTAGTACCTACGGGCTATTCTTTTAATTTAGATGGTACATCTATTTACTTATCTATGGCCGTAATATTTATTGCACAGCTATACAATGTACAGCTTACTGCATGGGAAATGCTGAGTATTATAGGCATCTTAATGGTAACATCTAAAGGGGCTGCAGGTGTTACTGGCAGTGGGTTTATTGTACTAGCATCTACATTAGCAACCCTACACAAAATACCTATTGAAGGCTTGGCATTTTTACTAGGTGTAGATAAATTTATGAGCGAAGCAAGAGCCATCACAAATATTATAGGCAATGGTGTAGCCACTATTGTTATTGCAAATGTTGAGAACGAATTTGAGCCCGCTGATGTTAAAGTTTTAGGTGTGTAGTAAGCCAATGTAATTACAAACGCAAAGGGTAATCTAGCAAATGGTTAATTGCAATTTGCAAACACTCCAATTAATTCTTCAAACTACTTTTTAATGGTTGTGTACGGTTGTTTTGTTTTGGCAAACAACAATTTTATGGCGGTGTACGCTATTTGATTGTTAAGAATAGCTTTTAGAAGGTTGCGTACTATTAGTTATCTTTTTTTTATTAATTACTTTTAAATTATTTTTAGAAACAGCTAGTACATCTGTATCAAAACTATCACCAGAAATTGTATTTACTATACTATTCGTTAGTTTATCAATTTTTATATCTACACGATATGTTAATTGTTTAGCCACAACTTTAGTTTATTATAAAAGAGACAAAATTTTTGCTTACGCAAAAGGCAGTTTTACCACTTTTGCTTTCACTAAGTTATTGCGTATTTCTACAAATATTTCGCTATCAATAGCAGAAAACTGTGTGCTTACATAACCAAGCCCCACCGCCTTGTTTAAGCTAGGTGCTTGTGTACCGCTTGTTACTTTGCCAATGGTGTTGCCAGCAGCATCTTTCAATAAATAATCGTGACGAGGAATGCCTCTATCTATCATTTCAAAACCTACCAACTTGCGTGTAATACCAGCGGCTTTTTGTTGCTCTAAAATAGCTTTGGCAGTAAAGTCTTTGTTGAATTTAGTAATCCATCCTAAGCCGCCCTCAAGTGGCGAAGTGGTATCGTCAATATCGTTGCCATACAGGCAATAGCCCATTTCTAAACGCAAGGTATCTCTTGCACCAAGGCCAATGGGTTTTACGTTTATTTCCATCAATTTATCCCAAATAATATTGGCAGCATTATCCTTGTCTTCAAAATAAATTTCTACGCCGCCAGAGCCTGTGTAGCCTGTAGCACTAATAATAACATTGCCTACACCTGCAATACTACCACGTACAAATGTGTAGTATTTAAGGTTCATAATAGCTACATCGGTTAATGGCTGTAACACTTTGCAAGCATTAGGCCCTTGTATAGCAAGCAAACAAGTTTTGCTGCTTATGTTGTGCATGTCTACACCATCTGTATTAAACGATGCAATCCAGTTCCAATCTTTTTCTATATTGCTTGCATTTACTACCAGCATATAGCTTTTATTTTCTTCTAGGCAGTACACAATTAAATCGTCTACAATACCCCCTTCGTTGTTTGGTAAGCAACTGTATTGTGCTTTGCCATTGGTAAGTTTGCTAGCATCGTTGCTTGTTACACGTTGAATAAGGTTTAAGGCCTTATCGCCTTTTAAAATAAACTCGCCCATGTGGCTTACATCAAACACGCCTACGTTGGTTCTTACGGCAGCATGTTCATCGTTTATACCGGTGTAACTTATAGGCATATTGTAACCAGCAAATGGTGCCATTTTAGCACCTAGGGCAATGTGTTTTTCTGTAAAAGGCGTGTTTTTTACCATAAAAATTATTTGAGATGGCAAATGTAGGTGTTGCAATAAACCTATGAGGTAGATTTATTTGGTTGGTGGCTTGGCTTGGTAATTTTAGGGTGTAGTTTACTTAAAATAAAACCATACCAAGCCCTGCAATAGAACCATCAATAAAAGTGCTAAGTACACTTTTTAAAACAATAATTGTTGTTAGCTGTGGTGCTAAAACCAAAGTTCTATTGCTGTGGGGCAAAAAAAGGCAAAATTATTTTACAGTTATACCATATTGTTAGCCATAAAAAAAGGTAAAAGCGTTGCTGCCATTACCTTTTAATAACACATTGTTATTGGTAGATTATTTCAAAAGAAATTGATTAGCCACAATTATTGTAATTATGCTAATCATTTAATCGGTGGTCTATTTTCTTGCCAATACCCTTTCTACAGCGGCAATTACATTTGGTGTATCTAAGCCGTATTTAGCCAATAATTGGGCTGGTGTACCGCTTTCGCCAAACGTATCTTTTGTACCTACATATTCAATAGGTATTGGTAAATGAGATGCTGCAACTTGTGCAATGCTATCGCCAAGGCCACCTAAAATATTGTGTTCTTCTACAGTAACCGCACATTTGGTTTTGCTGATAGAAGATAAAATGGCATCAGTATCTAGCGGTTTAATGGTGTGAATATTAATCACTTCAACGCTTACGCCTTTTTCTTCTAATGCTTTGGCTGCTTCAATAGCTTTCCAAACCATAAGGCCTGTGGCAAAAATGGTAACATCGGTACCTTCTGTTAATTGCTGTGCTTTACCTATTACAAAATCGCTACCATCTACAGTGGTAAAGTTTGGCCATTTGGGGCGGCTAAAACGTAAGTACACAGGGCCATTGTGCAGTGCAATGGCTTTAGTAGCTGCTTTTGTTTGGTTAAAATCGCAACCTACAATCACCGTCATACCAGGTAGCATTTTCATTAAGCCAATATCTTCTAAAATTTGGTGGGTAGCGCCATCTTCACCCAATGTTAAACCAGCATGCGATGCACAAATTTTTACATTCTTATTGCTATAAGCTACACTTTGGCGAATTTGATCGTACACACGGCCCGTGCTAAAATTTGCAAACGTGGTTGTGTAAGGAATTTTACCGCCAATAGCTAAGCCAGCAGCAATACCTATCATATTTGCTTCGGCAATGCCTACTTGCACAAAACGCTCAGGAATATCTTTAATAAATGGCCCAAGTTTAAAAGAACCCGCTAAATCTGCCGTTAAAACCACTACGTTAGGGTTTTCTTTTGCTATTTCATAAATGCCTTCGCCAAAGCCAGCACGCAATTCTTTCTCGTTTTGTACTACAATATCTTTTGCTTTCATGAGTGTTTTTTTAGTGTATTCATTTAATCGGTTGCATTGTAAAAAGTTGGGCAATTTAGTTAAAAGAAGTTAGTTAGGCTTACATTCTTTAAAATGATTGCTATTAGTAGGTTGTACATGTTTGAGATTAAGTTGCGGCAAGATGTAATTAGTTAATGTGATTTAACATTCAGGTAATGTAGGCTTAACAATTAGGTAATAGGCTGCTTCAATATTTGCACTACCAAAAAATATAGTTGTGAAGAAAATAGTTGCCTTACTCTCTTTAATTTTAATAGTTACTACTGCTATAGCACAAAAAGCAAGGGTTACTGGTAAAATAACCAATGCTCGTAACGAAGGTTTAGCAGGTGTAACTGTAAAATCAGGTAATGCTACCACACAAAGCAATGTGGATGGTCAGTTTACAATAACTGTTGATGCTAATAAAAGTGTAACCATCACTTTTAGTTATGTAGGTTACAAGTTAAAAACTATTAGCGATTTGACGTTAAAAGCAAATAGTGAAGAAAATATTAGCGTATTATTAGAAGATAATGGTAAAAAATTAGACGAGGTAGTTGTAAAATCATCTAATAAAAGTGGTGCAAAAGGCGAAACTGTTAATGCTTTAATAGCGTTTCAAAAAAATACAAATACGGTAGCTCAGGTAATTTCGGCTGAAGCTATTAGAAGGTCGCCAGATAAAAATACTGGTGAAGTTTTAAAACGTGTACCTGGTTTATCTGTTATTGATGGTAAATACTTAGTAGTACGTGGGTTGGCTGATAGATATAACCAAGCGATGTTAAATGGTGTATTACTAGGCACTACCGAGCCAGATAGAAAAACTTTCTCTTTCGATATTTTTCCTTCTTCTATCATTGACAATATTATTATAAACAAAGCCTTTATACCAGAAATGAGTGGCGAGTGGGCTGGTGGTTTAATACAAGTAAATACCAACGATGTGCCTTCTAATAATTTTTTTGATATTGGCTTTGGTACTGGTTTTAATACACAAACAATTGGTAGAGATTTTTACAAATACCAAGGCGGTAAATTAGATTGGCTAGGCTTTGATGACGGCAGAAGAGCTTTGCCTGATGGCTTACCTTTAAAAAATGCGTTCAACAATTTAGACCAAACACAAAAAACAGTTTGGGGTAAGCAATTTGAAAATGTATGGACGGCTAATAAAACAAGCGAGAAAGTATTTAGCTTATTAAGCAAAAGTTTTAAATTATCTACTGGTTTTACAAAAGACCTTGGCAGAGGTAATAAAGTAGCTGGTGTATTTGCACTTAACTACAGTATCTCACCAAAAAGAAACGAATTTGGTAATGGTATTTATAATATTAATGGCAGTATTGCTGATACTAGTTTTTATTACACCAACACTAAATATTCTGAAGATGTACTTTGGGGTGGCTTGGCAAATGTTACGTTGCAGTTAGGCAATAACAATAAAATTTCTATCAAGAACATTTTTAACGTAAATGCTAGCGATTACACCACTTTACGAACTGGTAAAGACAAAGAAACCAATACAACAGTAGGCGATAATATTAGAGCCACCGAACTTGCTTTTAAAGCAAATACTTTCTTCAATACACAAATTACAGGTGACCACAATTTGCAAGCTTTAAAGGCTAAGTTGCATTGGTTTGGTAGTTTTCAAATATTAGACCAATACATACCTGACCAAAGACGTATTCAATATGTGCAAGACGATCCAACAAATCTTAGTTCACAATATTCTTTGTTAATTAGCTCGTCTAAAACATCGCAACGTACAGGTAGCCGCTTCTATGGTTTTTTAAGCGATTATAATTATACTACAGGTGGTGATGTTAGTAAAAACTTTACCATCAATAGTCAATTGCAAAGTGTAAAAGCGGGCTATTTTTTTCAAGTAAAAGATAGGTTATACAATTCAAGACCATTTGCTATTTACTTACCTACAGATAACCCAACCTTGCGCCACTTGAGCCAAGATGTGGTATTTAGCCCAGAAAATTTTGGTACAGGTTTCGATAACAAATTTGCTTTTAACGAAATTGGTGACTCTCGTTACCGCTACATTGGTAACTCTATTTTAAATGCCGGTTTTGTTCAGTTTGACAACCAACTGTTAAAAAATAGAGTGCGTGTAGTGTGGGGTGCTCGTGTAGAAGATTTTGACCAATTAATTGGTAGTACAAATCCTAAAGACGACCGCTTTGTAAATATTAAGAAAACAGACTTTTTACCAGGCTTCAACTTTACATACAAATTAAAACCAACTACTAATATTCGTTTGTCAGGTTCACAAACGGTTATTCGTCCCGAGTTTAGAGAGCTAAGTGCATTTGCGTTCTACGATTTTGATTTAGGTGCTACAGTAGCTGGTAATCCTGCATTACAACGTACCAAAGTAACCAATGCAGACTTGCGTTACGAGATTTATCCAAGAGCTGGCGAGTTATTTACTTTTGGTGTGTTTTATAAATACTTCAAATCTCCTACTGAGTTGTTTTTTGAAAATACAGGTGCTGGTAGTTCTGCAGTATTTAGATATTTATCTGCCGACCACGCTTACAGCTATGGTGCAGAACTTGAGTTTCGTAAAAAGTTAGACTTTACACCTGCACTTAAAAACTTTATAGTACAAGGTAATATTGCTTATATCTACAACCGTGTATCAGACGCTATTTTCAATCGCCCAATGCAAGGTCAAAGCCCTTACTTAATCAACCTAGGCTTACAATACGATCTTGAAAAACTTGGTTTAAACACTACCTTATTATTTAACCAAATTGGTAGAAGAGTTTACTATGTAGGTGGTAATACACAGCCACCAGCTTGGGAAGCGCCACGGCCTTTACTAGACTTGCAAATAGCTAAAAAAGTGATGAAGAACAAAGCTGAAATTAAGTTGAATGTGTCTGACATCATTAACCAAGCGGCTAGATTTTACTACGATTTAAACGAAAATAGTAAACTTGATAGTAAAGATGTATTGGCTATTAATCGTAAGTATGGTTCTAACATCAGCATCTCATTCAGCTACAAGATTAAATAGTTAACACAAGTTAAAATATACAAACAAAAAGTTTAAAAACTACATTATGAAAAAGGTATTCCTTTTAATTGCAACAATTGGCACTTTGGCAACTGGTTGTCGTAAAATTGAAATTGACGGTGGCACTACAACCACGGTTACAACTACTGAAGAAAACACTATTTTAGAAGGTAGAATTATAGCCAACCGTACTTTAAAAGCAGGTTATACTTACAAATTACGTGGCTTAGTATATGTTACCAACGGTGCTATTTTAACAGTAGAACCAGGTACCAAAATAGTAGGCGAATTGAATAAGAATGGCGCTTTAATTATTACCCGTAGTTCTAAAATTATAGCCGAAGGTACAGAGGCAAAACCAATTGTATTTACATCGGAAGCGGCTACACCTCAGCGAGGTGACTGGGCTGGTTTAGTGGTATTAGGTAATGCACCTAACAACTCATCTTTTAATGGTACTGATGGTATTGGCGAAATTGAAGGTGGTATTAATAATAGCGATGGTCTTGGTTTGTATGGGTTAGCTGCTTCATCTAACATTGCAGATAATAGTGGCGTTTTAAAATATGTACGTATTGAATATGCAGGCTATGCATTTTTACCAGATAAAGAAATTAACGGTTTAACATTTGGTGGTGTAGGTAACCAAACTGTGGTTGATTATGTACAAGTATCTTATGCAAATGACGATAGTTTTGAGTGGTTTGGTGGCTCAGTAAACTGCAAGCACTTAATTTCTTTTCGTACTTTAGACGATGATTTTGATACAGATAATGGTTACAGCGGTAAAGTTCAATTTGGTATATCTGTTCGTGACTCTGCAATTGCTGACATCTCTAAAAGTGAGGCTTTTGAAAGTGATAACGATGCAAACGGTTCTACAAGAACTACTTTCTTACAAACAATTCCGGTAAGTGCTAATAATCCTGTAGCAATTGTACCTGTAAAAACTTCGGCTGTGTTTAGTAACATGACTGTAATTGGGCCAAAAGTTACAGCTACTAGCATTGGTAATGGCTTATTCTTAGCTGCTGCGCAAATACGTAGAAACAGTGAGTTGAGCATTATGAACTCTGTAATATTAGGTTGGGGCGGTGGCTCTGTAAATGGCTTATTAATTGATGCATCAAAAGGTACACCTACTGATTTAAACTTGGTTGGTTATACAACACCAGGTGGTACTGCAAATGCATCAACTGTAGGTTTAAATTTTGCTAATAATATTATTGCTGGTTCTACAACCAATGCAGTTGCTTATGCTGCTAGCACAACATCTGCAACTGGTTCTAACACGGCATCTATTGCTGCTTGGGTAAATACAGTTGCTTTTGGCAATACTATTACACCTAACAATACCGATGTAAATATTGGTGCACCATTTAATTATAGCACACCAGATTTTAACCCTACTTCTTCAAGTGCAATGGCAGCAACTGGTGCAGATTTCACCAATGCTAAATTGAAAACATCTACTAATGGCAAAGCAGACTTTACAGTTACTACTTATCGTGGTGCTTGCGCTGTGGGCGATACTTGGTGGAAATCTTGGACTTCTTTTAAATAGTACAAACTCAATTGTTGTGAGTTAAATGGATAGCCGTTTCATTAACTTGAAGCGGCTAATTTTGTAAAACTTGTTACGAATTTTATACATTATGAAGAGATTGGTGTATGCATCTGTTTTAATGCTTGGCATAGTTGCTTGTAACAATCAACTAAGTACTAATGAACAAAAAAACAACACACAAACTGTAAAGCAAACTGAGGCTGTAAGCCCTGCAGATAATGCTATTGCTAGAGAGGCTGCAATTAAACAGTTAGATGCTTTAGAAAAATTATTTGACAATCAAAACTACTTACTAGTAGCCGGTAAAGACAGCAGTTACATTTACTTTAGCCGCTTGGGTAAAAACAATTTTTATACGCACAGTTATAAAATGGTAAAAGGCGATTCGGCTAATGTGGTAATTGATACCTTACAAGTAAATGCTGCCAATAAAGTGCAATGGCATTGGCAAAAGCAGCCACTTGTTTTGCAAGGTACTACTGAGTTTTCTAGTAATTGGCTTGCAAATGGTAGAGACACCGTTTTGTTTCAAAAAATTGATGCGACTACATTGCAAGTAGTAAGTAATGGTAATAAAAATGCCTTACAAAAAACACCTACGCTTAGTTTGTTTTTGGTAAGAAGTTATTATGATTATACACATGGTACACACTTAGCTTTTGATAGTACCAACTTTACTAAAAAGCATTAGATCAAAATTTAAGCGGTATAATAAAGCCAATCATGCATAATGATTGGCTTTATTAAGGTGTGTCAGGCATGTTTATTATACGCTATAAGGTGCAAGTTACAAACGAGCGTTGCAGTACTTATTGTTAGCCAATAGCAAGGGTGTTGTGGGCAACTGCGAATGTAGTTTACTATTAATTTCTTTAGCACCTAATTCATTATACAAACCCATATATCCGTGATTCTAAAAAATGGCATATTTTCAAGGTTAAATAACACCAGCATCCTTAGCTGCATCAGCTAGTTTTTTATTGTGTTCTACCATCTCTCTACGCAAAAACATACGCTTTTCAACTTCGGTTATTAACTTGTTAAATTCGTACTCAATTATTTTTTGTTTTCTTGTTAGAATGGCGAAATATGTTTGTTCTAAAGCAACCACTTCTTTAGTGGTGTAAGCATTTTGAATAACTAAATAACAAGCATATCTTGAAAGTTGCAAATCGCCAATATCTCTCCTTGCACCATTGGGTAAATCTATCATTTTCTATTCTCGGGAAAAATGATCCAAAACCTCGAAGCCACTGTTTTTGTAGGCTTCTTTAGCTTTATCAATTACATTCAAAAATTTATCCCATTTGATGTACTCTAAAACTTTAAAAAGTTCGCTTACATTCCAATATTCTTGCCCTATTTCGTTGGTGTGTTTTCTACTTTCAAAAAGTGATTGATTTGCCTTTGGTTAAATCTTTCATTTTCTATCCTCGGGAAAAATGATCCAAAACCTCGAAGCCACTGTTTTTGTAGGCTTCTTTAGCTTTATCAATTACATTCAAAAATTTATCCCATTTGATGTACTCTAAAACTTTAAAAAGTTCGCTTACATTCCAATATTCTTGCCCTATTTCGTTGGTGTGTTTTCTACTTTCAAAAAGTGATTGATTTGCCTTTGGTTAAATCTTTCATTTTCTATCCTCGGGAAAAATGATCCAAAACCTCGAAGCCACTGTTTTTGTAGGCTTCTTTAGCTTTATCAATTACATTCAAAAATTTATCCCATTTGATGTACTCTAAAACTTTAAAAAGTTCGCTTACATTCCAATATTCTTGCCCTATTTCGTTGGTGTGTTTTCTACTTTCAAAAAGTGATTGATTTGCCTTTGGTTAAATCTTTCATTTTCTATCCTCGGGAAAAATGATCCAAAACCTCGAAGCCACTGTTTTTGTAGGCTTCTTTAGCTTTATCAATTACATTCAAAAATTTATCCCATTTGATGTACTCTAAAACTTTAAAAAGTTCGCTTACATTCCAATATTCTTGCCCTATTTCGTTGGTGTGTTTTCTACTTTCAAAAAGTGATTGATTTGCCATATTGCAAATACAAAAATGAAAGATTAGCCATTGAAAATTTGAAGCGTTAAAAGATAAAAAACGGTCAACTCTTTTTAGGCACTAACACCCATCCCCCATCCCCCATCCCCCATGACCCATGACCCATCCCCCATGACCCATCCCCCATCACCCCACCGCTTGATTTAAAAAGTTGGGCAAAATGTGCGAATAAGTGTAGCGTATTTTGTCTAAATCTTGCAGTTGTTCTACCATACTTTGCCACTTTGCAAAGCCATGTTGTGCAATAACTACCTGCTTTTTTTCTTCGCTTTGCAAATGAATGAGCATACCTATTGCATCGGCCTCAGGATGAAACTGTGTGCCCATAAAATACTTGTTAAAGCGCACAGCCATAATAGCTCTATCGTAAGGCACATGAGGGCGTTCTTTTTCGATGGTTAATATTTTGCCGCCCATTTTTTTTAGTTGCTGATAGTTAGGTGCAATTACTTGATAATCTCTACTATCTACAGCATAAAAAGGATCTTTTAAGCCTTTAAAAACGGTTTCGTTAAAGCCATCATGCAGCATGTGTACTGGAAAAACGCCAAATGACGTGCTTTTGCGCTTGCATACATTGCCAATATTGTAATGGCGGCACACTAGCTGAAAGCTGTGGCAAATAAAGAATGCTTGCTTTTTTACCTCGTTTAAGGCATTGCAGTTGTAGTAGTCAAGTTGTTGTAGCCAATTAAAATATTGTTGTTCCCAAATTGTTTCGGTAGTATCAATTGGCGAGCCAGGGCCACCGCTTGAGATGTAGGCATCGTAACTTAAATCTGGAATTTCCAATTTTAAGCGTACATCAAATTCATCAAAAGCTATAGCAATATTGTTGGCTTCGCCCCATTGATTAATAATTTCACGAATACAACGCATACCTTGGTTGGCGTGACCTTCGTATAAATCTAATATTGCAATTTTGATTGTCTTTTCTTTGTACATGTGGCCGCAAAAGTACGAAAACGAGATTTTATAAAAAATAGTCGCTAAAGCGCTTATGTTAAGTACTATATTTGTTTGTCATTCTTAACAGTATGCCAGTTTTATAAGGCAAAATACTGTTGTAAAATTAGCTTAAAGCCAATGGCAATAGGCGCATCACACAATTATCTTATTAAAATATCGTTTATTTCAGTACAAATTATCTTTACCCGATGAAACGAATTTTGACAATTGTAATAGTTGTTACCGCCTTAATGCTGCACAGTTGTGGTGGCGTTAAAAAAGTAACACCGCCACCTGTAAAAACTATAGCACCTGTAAAAACAGATCCTGCACCAGTTAAGGATGAGTATGTATTATTTACTAAAAAAATATATGATCAATTGGTAGCTAATAAAATTGATTTAAAAAAGGTGCAGTATTACAACGATCAAGATATTTATTTAGCAAAAGGCAAAGAAATTAGTGGTATTAAGGTAGTGAATGGTAAGATTGTAGAAGAAGCTGGAAATAATGTAGACAAAATTATTATTGATAAATTTACACCCGGGCGATGCGAGCTGGTTGAAAGTGATGGTTTAAGAATTATTTTTAAAGATGGTAGCACAGCATTTAAGTTTATAAATAGTAAAACATATTTGCCCGAAAATTTTATTTTTTCGGGTGCCAATTGGGATAATAATGGTACTTGCGAGGTTGAATATAATGGTGCTAGATACCGAGCTAGTTGCGGTGGTGGCTGTAGTAGTGTTGCCGATGTGAAGCTTGTTGTTAAAAAAAGTTTTTTAGACAAGAATAATATTAATGAACAAAAACTACCTGGCAGTATTGTAAACTAGATTAAGCAATTGAAGTAAGGTACACTAAAAAAAATTCCACCAATTTTGGTGGTTTTTTTATTCCTCAATTTTTCTATAACTAATATAGGTGCGCCATTTGGTAATCATTTGCTGTATATCGTTTGGTAATTGTGCAGTAAAAAATACCTCTTGGTTGGTGCGTGGATGTACAAAGCCAAGTGTTTGCGCATGCAAGGCGCATCGTGGGCAAGCTTCAAAACAATTATCTACAAATTGCTTGTACTTGGTATAAATAGTGCCTTTTAATATTCTATCGCCCCCGTATTCCCAATCGTTAAATAATGTGTGGCCAATGTGTTTCATGTGTACACGAATTTGGTGTGTGCGGCCCGTTTCTAGCACGCATTGTACCAAAGTTACATAGTTAAAGCGCTCAAGTACATGGTAGTGTGTAATGGCATGTTTGCCTGTTTCGCCATCGGGGTAGGCGGCAAACATTTTTCTATTTTGGTGGTGGCGGGCAATATGCGCTACTACGGTGCCATTATCTTCTTCTACATTACCCCAAACTACCGCAACGTATTGGCGTTTAACGGTATGGTTAAAAAACTGCTTCGATAAATGCGCTGCGGCAGCCCCATTTTTTGCAATAACAATTAAGCCTGTGGTATTTTTATCTATCCTGTGTACCATGCCAAAGCGTGGCAGCTTTTCTTCATCAATATTGAGGTTTTGTTGTTGTAAATAATATACCACACCATTTAACAGCGTACCACTAAAATTGCCCACTCCAGGATGTACTACCATGTTTGGCGGCTTATTAATTACCATTACATCCTCATCTTCATACACAATATTTAGTGGAATATTTTCCGATTTAACTGTGGTGTATTCTGGGTTTATTAAACTCATTAATACAATATCGTCACCTGGTTTTATACGGTAGTTGCACTTAACCGTTTTACCATTTACTGTTAAAAAACCCGCATCTATAGCATTTTGCACCTTGTTGCGTGTAAGGCCTTCTACGTGGCTTTGCACCCATTTATCTATACGTGTTGCTTCTTGCCCTTTATCTACCGAAAATGATTTACGTTCGTAAAGTTCTTCGCTATTATCTTCTTGAATTATTTCAACATCAACATTCATACATCACAAATATAGACAGATGCTTTGCTAATGTGATTTTCATGTTTATAACTCGCCCACAAAAACACTAAAGGTTAGCTAAATTTGTTGCATGAAGCAGGAAGTATTTTTTAAAGATTTAGGTAAGCGTTCGTTTAAAGAAGTGTGGGATTTGCAAGAAGTTTTATTAAAGCAGAATGTAGAGTCTAAAGCACTATTAAATAGTTTACCGCCAATTGCAGTTGGTACGGCAGCAACTATCAATCATTTATTGTTTGTAGAACATCCGCCGGTGTACACATTAGGTAAAAGCGGTCATCAAGAAAATGTATTGATTGGTGAAGAAGAAATAGCTAAACAAGGTATTGATTTCTTTCGCATAAATAGAGGTGGCGATATTACGTTTCATGGCCCTGAGCAACTTGTAGGCTACCCAATTTTAGACTTAGATAAGTTTAAAACCGATTTAAGTTGGTATTTACGCAGCCTTGAAGAAGTGATTATGATGACCATGGCCGAATATGGCCTAAAAGGTGAGCGCAGTGCTGGCGAAACAGGTGTATGGATTGAACCAAATGTGCCCGGTAAAGAGCGAAAAATTTGTGCCATGGGCATTAAATGCAGCCGTTGGATAACCATGCATGGCTTTGCATTTAATGTAAATACCAATTTGAGTTATTTTAACAATATTGTGCCCTGCGGTATTGCTAATAAGCAAGTAACATCGCTACAAAAAGAACTTGGTACTACTGTGCCAATGAGCGATGTAAAACAACGTGTAAAACGCAATTTTGAATATGTGTTTGATGCGTATTTGGTATAGTTACTTGTTGGGTTTAAAACCTATTCGCTCTCTTTCTTCCCATTTGCGTTGCGATGCTTTCTCGTCAAGTATATTTTCCATCGCATCATATATTTGGCTTAGTTGAACATCGTGTTCACTAAGTCTTTCTTTTATTGCGTGTAATTGCTCTTTTATATCTTGCTGCTGCAACACTATTTTTCTTATAGCCACAAAAGCTCGCATGATATTGATGTTTGTGTTGATGGCTTTATCGCTATTTAAAATACCACTCAACATAGCAATACCTTGTTCGGTAAAAGCGTAGGGTAGGTATTTTGAATGTTGACCTCTGCCAATATTTGTGATGACAATTTGTGATGACAAATACTGGTCTTTCTCGTTTAAGGTTGCAAATTGCGACCTTAAAGATTCGTATTCACCTTTTGTAAGTTGAAACATAAAATATTCAGGAAAGCGTTTGAGGTTTCGTTTTACGGCTTGGTTTAAAACTTTGGTTTCTACTTCATAAAGTGCAGCCAAATCCCTATCTAGCATTACGCTTTCGCCACGTATAGTGTGTATTCTATTTTGAATAGATTGAATGATTTGCATACGCATTAATTACAAACTAAAATTAAGGTTGGTTCGGTAAAAGCGTAGGGTAGGTATTTTCTTTAAGGTCGCAATTTGCAACCTTAAAGATTCGTATTCACCTTTTGTAAGTTGAAACATAAAATATTCAGGAAAGCGTTTGAGGTTTCGTTTTACGGCTTGGTTTAAAACTTTGGTTTCTACTTCATAAAGTGCAGCCAAATCCCTATCTAGCATTACGCTTTCGCCACGTATAGTGTGTATTCTATTTTGAATAGATTGAATGATTTGCATACGCATTAATTACAAACTAAAATTAAGGTTGGTTCGGTAAAAGCGTAGGGTAGGTATTTTCTTTAAGGTCACAATTTGTGACCTTAAAGATTCGTATTCACCTTTTGTAAGTTGAAACATAAAATCTTTAGGAAAGCGTTTGAGGTTTCGTTTTACAATTTTGGGCTTGGCGATGTGGGTGTAATAGAATTTCGTCATCCTGGCTAACTGAAGCTAAATTTATAAATAAAAGTTGATGGTATGCACATAGCTAAATTAATAACGACCTGCTGGATATGAAGCACAATAGAATTACAAATGCCGAAGATAACTTCCGTCTGCCC
>JASGCX010000119.1 GCA_030053925.1 Flavobacterium sp. | reverse complement strand
TCATCTCTTATACAGCACTGATTAATACAATTCTTATTAATCATTCACAGCACACTTTGGCGTTGTTGAGGAATTCGAGTTCCGTCAGCCCATAACCGAAGCCAATTTGATGCACTAGAACTACCAACAAATGCAATAACAGTAGCTATTACAAAACCACCCGAAGCCATTGTACAAGACATTCTAGCATTGGGTGTAGGGCATTAATACAGTAAGGTGTGGCTATTTGGTTTTAATAGATGACGCTCTTACTATTAGCGTAGAAGGAAATACATTGCTAATAGGTTGTACACCTCTTTTTTTCTTTTCTAACTGCTGAAATAATGTAGCCGCTGCGGCTTTGCCTATCTCGAAAGCAGGCTGTGTAACGGTGGTTAATGCAGGTACTAAAAACGAAGCAGCATCCATATTGCTAAAGCTTACAAATTTTAGTTGGTTTGGCATTTTAATACCAAGATTTTTACACACTTTGTATGGGTATAGCGATAGGGTTTCTACAGAGGAAAAAATGCCATCGGGTCTGTTCTTGCTTTTTAAAATGTTTACCAAAGCGGGTTCTACCACAGCATCATCGTTTAGTTCAAGTACCCAACTATCTTCTATGGGTAAATGGTAATCTTTACAAGCTTGTACAAAGCCTTTTTTACGGTACTTGGTATTGGTTTGGTGCAAGAAGCGTGTAATGTGCAATGGCTTTTTGCAGCCTTGTTCTATTAGGTGTACGGTGGCTTTGTAGGCACTGTTATAGTCGTCGGTAGTAATTTTTGCGTTAGAGAAAGATTCACCAATTCTATCAAAAAATACTACTTGAATACCGGCTTCTATTAAGGTTTCAATATGTTTATGGTCTACTGTATTAGAGGCTATACTTAAAATTACGCCATCTACCCTACCACTTTCTAAGTGGCGTAAAATAGATTTCTCTTTATCGTAATCATCGTGGGTAAGATAAATAAGCGCATGGTAGTTATTTTCCTGCGCCACTACATCTATACCGCTAAACACTTTTGCAAAAAAGTTATTAGCTACTTCAGGTACTACTATGCCAATGGTTTTGGTTTTGTTTTTGCGTAAGCTACCTGCGTAAGGATGTGGTTGGTAATTGAGCTTTTCGGCTAGTGCTTTTACCTTATCGATGGTTGCTTTACTTATCTCGTGGCTGTCTCTTAAAGCACGAGATACTGTTGAAGCAGAAATATTTAATTCTCTAGCAAGCCCTTTAATATCAATCTTCGCCATAATAGTTAAGTCTATGCTTTCAAAGTAACGATATTGCTAGTACATATTTTCAAAATTTAGTTTAAAAAAGCTGAATTCTGAATAAATTTAAAGGAATTATAAACCGAAAACGTTTCCGCAAAAAACTTATTCACTACCATTTATTTTAATCAACTTACGCCGCACATGCTTGATACAAACTTGGTTCAGGCACGTGCAAATTATCTTAACTAAAATATTTTCTAATGATTGCTACTTCTCTAAAAACCTTGCACAGCGTACATTATAACGACGCTAAACATTATACTACACAACAATTAAGAGAACAATTTTTATTAAGCGGTTTAGAAATAGATGGTGCTATTGAGCTTACCTATATGCACTACGACCGCATGGTGGCTGGTATAGCAAAACCTACTAGCAGCGCATTGAACTTGCCTACTTATGTAAACCTTAAAAGCGACTATTTTTTAGAAAGAAGAGAAATAGGCATTATTAATACTGGTAGCGGTAAAGGCACCGTAACGGCAGATGGCACTAGCTATAACCTAAGCAAGCACGACTGCCTATACATAGGTAAAGGTGTAAAAGAAGTAACCTTTGCAAGCAATAATGCTAGCGAACCTGCAATCTTCTTCTTGCTATCTACACCGGCACACCAAACCTACCCTACTACTTTAATGACCATTGCAGAAAGCACTGTGCTAGCACTTGGCGCAAAAGAAACTTGCAACGAAAGAAGTTTGTGTAAATACATACACAACGATGGTATAAAAAGTTGCCAACTAGTAATGGGCATCACTATGATAAAAAGCGGTAGCGTATGGAACAGCGTACCACCACACACACACGATAGACGCAGTGAGGTATATTTTTACTTTGATGTAAAAGATGACCAACGTGTATTTCATATAATGGGGCAACCACAAGAAACAAGGCACTTAATTGTGGCAAACAACCAAGCAATTGTTTCGGCTAGTTGGGGTGTGCATTTTGGTTGTGGTACAGGTAACTACAGCTTTATATGGGCTATGGCAGGTGAAAACAAAGAATTTACCGACATGGATCCTACACCAATAGCAACGTTGTTGTAATAGTGAGGACAATAATTTCAAATTTCAAATTTCAAATTTCAAATTTCAAATTCATGAACATTTTAGAGTCTTTTAGCCTAAAGGGCAAAGTAATAGTAGTAACAGGCGGTACAGGTATTTTAGGTGGTGCATTTATAGATGCCATTGTAGAAGCGGGCGGTACTGTAGGTATTTTGGGTAGAAAAAAAGAAGTAGCCGAAGAACGTGCCGCTGCCATAAACGCTGCTGGTGGTAAGGCATTGGCCTTAGTAGCCGATGTACTAGACGAGGCACAATTACGTGTATGTAAGCAACAAATGCTAGATACATTTGGCAAAATAGATGGCCTTGTAAATGCAGCAGGTGGCAATATGCCCGATGGTGTATTGCAACCAACAGAAGATGTGTTTAACATGAACATAGAAGGTATGCGCAAAACAACAGACATTAACCTTTGGGGCACTATTATACCTACACAAATATTTGGTGACGCTATTGCTAAAACTGGTAATGGCAGCATTGTTAACATCTCATCTATGAACTCGAAAAGAGCCATTACCAAAGTATTGGGCTACAATATGGGTAAAGCTGCGGTAGACTGCTACAATCAATGGTTTGCCGTAGAAATGGCTAATAGATATGGCGATAAAATTAGAATGAACGCCTTAGCACCAGGCTTTTTTTTAACCGAGCAAAACCGTTATTTATTAACCAAAAAAGAAGGTGGCTACACAGAACGTGGTGAGGCTGTAATTAAACAAACACCGTTTAAACGTTTTGGTAATCCTAATGAATTGCAAGGTGCTATTGTATGGCTACTTAGCGATGCAAGTAAATTTGTAACAGGTGCTATGATTTGCGTAGATGGCGGCTTCTCAATATTTGGTGGGGTTTAAAACGTGAAAAGTGAAAAGTGAAAAGTGAATAGTGAATTGTGAATTGTGAATTGTGAATAGTGAATAGTGAATAGTGAGAAGTGAAAAGTGAAAAGTGAAAAGTGAAAAGTGAATAGTGAATAGTGAATAGTGAATAGTGAATAGTGAATAGTGAAAGTACTGACTAAAATAAATTTCAAACCATACATTTCAAACCATACATTTCAAACTATACATTTCAAACCATACATTTCAAACCATAAATTCAAAGTTGCTATATGAAAGAAGTAAACAAAACAATAGGAAAATACAGGTGGACGATTTGTTCATTATTGTTTTTCGCAACAACAATTAATTATTTAGACAGGCAAGTGCTTTCACTTACGTGGAAGGATTTTATTGTTCCAGAATTTCATTGGAAAAACAATGACTATGGCAATATTACTGCGATATTCTCAATAGTGTATGCAGTATCTATGCTGTTTGCAGGTCGCTTTGTAGATATGCTAGACACTAAAAAAGGCTTTTTATGGGCCATTTTTGTATGGTCGTTAGGTGCATGTTTACACGCATACTGCGGCATTGCTACTTCTGGTATTATTACAGGTAAATGGCTAGTAGGTTTTGATGGTGCTATTTCGGCACTAAGCACAGTTAGCGATATTTCGTTGGTAGCATCTACTAGTGTTACATTGTTTATTGTAGCACGAATTGTTTTGGCAATAGGCGAAGCAGGTAACTTTCCAGCAGCTATTAAAACTACCGCTGAGTTTTTTCCTAAAAAAGATAGAGGCCTTGCAACAAGCGTATTTAATGCGGGTGCTACAGTAGGTGCTTTAGCAGCACCACTTACTATACCATTTATTGCAAAAGCATTTGGTTGGGAAATGTCTTTTATTATCATTGGTTTTCTAGGATTTGTGTGGATGGGCTTTTGGATTTTTGTGTACAAAAAACCTGAAGTACACCCTAAAATTTCTAAAGCCGAACTGGCTTACATTCAACAAGACGATGTAGCAGTAACCGATACCAATAATGCCCCAAAAGAAAAAATAACTTTAGCAAAAGCATTTAAGTATAAACAAACATGGGCATTTGCAGCAGGTAAGTTTATGACTGATGGTGTTTGGTGGTTCTTTTTATTTTGGACACCTGCCTACCTAAGTTCGGTATATGGCTTAAATACAACTCAAAGCGCCCCACAAATTTTTACCTTATACTTAATTACACTTTTATCTATCATTGGTGGTTGGTTGCCTACCTATTTTGTAGAAAAGAAAGGTATGAACCCATATTCTGGTAGAATGAGAGCCATGTTAATATTTGCTTTCTTCCCATTACTGGCATTACTAGCACAACCGCTTGGCTACTATTCGGTATGGATACCTGTTATTATCATTGGTATTGCAGGTGCAGCACACCAAGCTTGGTCTGCCAATATTTTCTCTACTGTTGGCGATATGTTTCCTAAATCGGCTATTGCAACAGTAACAGGTATTGGTGGTATGGCTGGTGGTATTGGTTCATTTTTAATTAATAAAGGCTCAGGTTTGTTATTTGACTTTACACAAAAAAATTGGAGTACGGTAAACGGTCAGCCGTTATTAACAAAGTATCCTCAACTAGCATCAGAGGCTACGGCTAAAACTTTCTTAGAGCAACAAGCATTAAACTTCCATACAAAAATTGGCAATATTGAAGACTTTTTAAAGGCATTAGCTAAATCAGGTAATCAAGTTGCAAATGGTATTAACACTGGCTACATGATCATCTTTACTGTATGTTCTGTAGCTTACTTAATTGGTTGGGTAATTATGAAAACATTAGTACCAAAATATAAAGTCATTACCGATTTATAGTAAAAACCTACTAATAAAAACGGCCTTTGTTACACCCCTAGCAAAGGCTGTTTTTATTTGCAAAAATTACGCTTACAAATAGATGCTTTGCCTTACTTTGTAACACCATAATAATAGACCATTTTCTAACGATTATTTTTATTGCTCCCAGGTATGAAAATAGATGCACACCAACATTTTTGGCAATTTAATCCCATAAGAGATAGCTGGATAAACGATGACATGGCTGTTATTAAGCGTGACTTTTTACCGCAAGATTTATGGCCTGTATTGCAAGCCAATGGCATTGATGGTTGTATTACCGTACAAAGCAATCAAACAGAAGCAGAGAACGATTTTCAACTACAAAATGCAGCAGAAAATGATTTTATAAAAGGTGTTGTAGGATGGGTAGATTTACAAGCACCCAATATTGAACAACGCTTGGTTTACTACAGCAGCTTTTTTAAAATGAAAGGCTTTAGGCATGTGCTACAAGGCGAGCCACAAAGAGACCTTATGTTGCAACCTAAATTCATGCATGGCATTAGCCAATTAGCCATGTTTAACTTTACTTACGATATTCTTGTTTTTCCTGATCAGCTACCGCATATCATTCAATTTGTACAGTCTTTCCCTAACCAAAAATTTGTGATAGACCATATTGCAAAGCCCGATATTAAACACCAAAGCATTACCAATTGGAAAAAAAATATTGAAGCCATTGCTATGTTTAACAACGTTAACTGCAAAATATCTGGTATGGTTACAGAAGCCAACTGGCAGCAATGGCAACCTAAAGATTTTACCCCTTATTTAGATGTAGTGGTAAATGCTTTTGGCACCAAACGCATTATGTATGGTAGCGACTGGCCGGTATGCCTAGTAGCCGCAGATTACAAAAGCATGTTGGGTATTGTAACACAATATTTTGCAAGCTTTTCACAAGCAGAACAAGCCAATTTCTTTGGCTTAAATGCTGCTCGTTTTTATAACTTATAACCAATAAAAACTAAACCATCAATATGAAACATTTAACAACCGCTATTGCCATTATTGCTATTACTTGTATGTCGTTTATTGTGCAGCAAAAGAAAACGAGAGTAGTATTTTTTGGTGATTCTATTACACAGCAAGGCGCTGGTAAAAACGGCTACATCCCTAAAATGGATAGCCTAATAAAACTACAAGGCTTGGGTGATAATTACGAGCTGGTAGGTGCTGGTGTAAGTGGTAATAGAGTGTACGATTTATACCTACGCATTGAAGAAGATGTATTGGCTAAAAAACCTGATGTGGTAGTAATATACATAGGCATTAACGATGTGTGGCACAAAACAACCACAGGCACAGGCACCGAACCTAAAAAATACGAACAGTTTTACAGAGCCATTATTAAGAAACTACAAGCACAAAACATCAAAGTAATACTGTGTACACCAACCGTTATTGGCGAACGGAACGATGTGACCAACTTACAAGATGGTGACTTAAATTTTTACAGCAAAATGGTGAGAACTATAGCACAAAGTTTATCGCTACCTGTGTGCGACTTGCGTGTAGCATTTGCAGATTATTTAAAAGCTAACAATACTACCAATGCAGATAAAGGTATATTGACAGTAGATGGTGTACACCTTACAAATGCTGGCAACTTACTAGTAGCAAGCGAGATGTGGAAAACCATTTATGCAGCTACTAAATAATTGATAAAATTTGATGTTTGCTGCATTAATTTAATGGCAAGCCAAATACCCAAACCTGTAAATAACAAGGCAATAATGCCTGCATAGGTTTCTAGTGTGTTGGCTAAAATTGCATCTGGCAAATTAGATAAAGATGATGTTCAATTTTTGCTGGCAAAAGTAGAAGAAAGCGAAACCAAAGTTACTCCACAAGAAGTGAACGATAAAGGGCAAATAGAAGGTAGATTAATGCGTTGTTACAATTTTAAAGATGAAACTTACTTGACCTAATGGATAAAATAATAAAGATAATATTAGCCGTTTTATTTTTTGTTTGTCTATTTAATATGCCTTATGGCTATTTCCAAATTGTTCGCTTTGTAGCATTGGTTGGCTTCGCCATACTTGCATACAATGCAAACGAACAAGGCCATAAAAGAGAGGTTATAATTTATGTTTGTTTGACAATTTTATTTCAACCGATATTTAAAATTGCGTTGGGAAGAATTGTTTGGAATGTAGTAGATGTAATTGTGGGAATTGGCTTAATTGCTTCAATATTCATCAAACCGAAACAGCTATAAAAAACTAAAGCTGGTTTCATCACCAACACGAGTTTGGGAGAGGAGGAACCAGCATCACGAAGCAAATATAGCTTTTAATTCGGTTTAGTGCAAATTTTTTTGCAAATTTGCAGCACTTTATGACCGAGCAACAGCTAAAATATTACTTATCAAGCCCACGTTTCAACGTATATCTTGCCAAAACAAATAATAATTTTGACAAAGCTTATTGGCTTTATAAAGTGAACATTGAACTTTCCGAAGCATTCTATCCCATTCTGTCTGTACCTGAAGTAAGTTTAAGAAACGCAGTAAACGAAACTTTGAAACTACATTTTAATGAC
>JASGCX010000037.1 GCA_030053925.1 Flavobacterium sp. | reverse complement strand
TTTTTTTAATGAACGCTAACAATAAGAGATTTACCATGTTGAGAAATTTGAAAAACGTACAACTAGCAACCGAAGCCCAAGAAAAATCTGTGAAGTTAGAACCAAAGCCCCATAGAGTTACCTCATTTTTCTGCACTTCCCATTTTGCATTTTGATATACTAGCTTATCTTGTAAGTAAGGTAAAATTTTCTCAAACCTAATAACAGTATAGCTTTCAAAGAATTTAACGAACTATTTTGTTCATTAACTCGCAAGCAAGCAACCGTTTAAACGCTGTGGTTGGCTAAAGCTATATGGTTTGTACTTCTATAACACAAGCTTGGTAAGGCTGTAACAAAGTGCTACCATTAGCAAGTGTAACTGTATTTGGTAAGTTGTTAATTAAGGTTTTACCAAGTTGCATAGTAGTTGGTAAGCTTACTACATTGGCCTTGCTAGTAAAGTTGAGTAATACCAAAACTGTTTTGCCATTTAAGTTTCTTGTATAGGCGTAAATGTTAGGATTATTCTTATCCAACAGTTCGTATTTACCATACACCAATACCTTGTTATCGTTACGCAATTGTACCAAATTTCTAAAATAATTAAGGGAGCTATTAGGGTTTTTATCTTGCGCAGCAGCATTAATAGTGGTGTAGTTAGGATTAATTTTTAGCCAGGGCTTACCAGTGGTAAAACCTGCATTGGTACTGTTATCCCACTGAAAAGGTGTGCGGCCATTGTCTCGGCAAGTGAACTTTATAGTCTCCATAAACTGAGGAATATTGCCACCTGTAGCTACCAAGTGTTTATACTCATTTAAGGTAGCCACATCGTTATAGTCTTCTATTTTATTCATGCGAATATTGGTCATGCCAAGCTCGTCGCCATTGTAGTAATAAGCTGTGCCACGCATGGTCATAATAAAGGTACTCAGCATTTTAGAAGACACTTCTCTAAACGCAGGACTATCATTACCATAACGTGTTACAAGCCTTGCTTGGTCGTGGTTAGCTAAGAAAATAGATAGCCATCCATTGGTAGCAAAAGCACTATCCCATTTGGTAAAAATCTCTTTCAATTTTAGTACACTGTAGCCATCTTTTTTAGCTAAATCTACTGCATCAAAAGCATAGGCCATGTTCAATTCTTTGCGGCTTGCATCTACCATGTCGTGTGCATCTTTAAACGAATTGCCAGCACCTTCGGCTACACTCATTACATTGTATTTGCTCAATACTTCTGTGTTTATTTCTTTTAGGTAGTTGTGCAAGTTAGGGCCAACTGCATAGTACTGTAAAAAGTTCTTTTCGTAGCCCGCAGGAAAAGCAGGCCATGTGGTATCTTTAGCAGCAAACTGAAACGCATCTAGCCTAAAACCATCAATGCCTTTATCTGCCCAAAACTTCATGATATTGTGTACCTCTTTACGCAATTCAGGATTTTCCCAGTTTAAGTCGGGCTGCTTTCTTGAGAAATAATGCAAGTAGTAAGCATTGGTTACACTATCGTACATCCATGCATCGTGATTAACATCAAAGAGGCTATAACGTGGTGTGGGCTTGCCTTTTTCGGCAGGCCACCAATGGTAATAGTTGCGGTATTTATTGGTACGAGAACTTCGACTTTGCTTAAACCATTCGTGTTCATCGCTACTGTGATTGACTACTAAATCCATCACCACTTTTATACCACGTTGGTGCATGCCTTTTAGCAAGGCATCAAAATCTTGCATAGTACCAAACTGTTTCATAATAGCACGGTAGTTGCTAATATCGTAACCATTATCATCATTAGGCGATTCGTAAATTGGGTTTAACCACACAGCAGTAACACCAAGGCTTTTTAAATAATCTAGCTTAGAAATAATACCTTTTAAATCGCCAACACCATCACCATCGCTATCTTTAAAACTGCGTGGATACAATTGGTACACCACTGCTTCTTTCCACCATTGCGCCTCTGGAATATCTGTTGTTGGTTGTTCGTTTTTTGTGTTGTTACAAGCTACAAATACTACTACCAATAGTAATGCAGCCAATAGCCATTTGTACATATTATTTGGGTTTAAAAAATTGAGAAGATTTTATTTAACAGTGTAGGTTTTTTTTTCAACACCAATACCTGTTAATGTAAGACTTTTCCAAGTTGGCGGCAATGCAGATGCTAGTTGTGTAATGCCTTTAGATGTAATTTCTAAGCCACCAAAGCCCATTAACACACTTTGCAAAATACCGCCTGCACCTGTTGCAAAATAAGGGTTAGTACCGCCTTTGGTTTCGGCAATCACACGAAGTGGTGGCAATAAATTGGGTTCGTAAGCATCTTTAAAAAAGTGGTAAGCTTTAGCGCCTTCGCCAAGGCGAGCATAGAGTAATGCAAAAATGGCTTGCGTCATAGCAGGTGTACCTTCATTAGGCACACGTGCTTGGTAGTAATCAAGGTCTTTTCGTATTTGCGCAGCACTTGTAATTTCTTTTAAAGGATAAGCTAATAAGTTTACATCGGCCTGCTTAATACCTTCGCCGTTATAAGTGGCATGTTCTTTAGTAACGCCATTTTCCATTACTAACACAGGAATATTATTAGCCACATGCACCCAATCGGCATCGGGCGTAAAACCTAGTATTGTTGTGGCTTCTGTGGCATAGCGTAGTACCGCTTTTGCAGCAGCATTGGTAAAGGCATCGTTATCTACATTTTCTGCCCACTCATCGGCGGCTACTACATTTTTAATATCGTATTTACTAGGGCCATTACGCTCTACTCTGCTAGCCCAAAATGCAGCCGTTTCTTTAAGCAATGGATAGCCTTTATCTTGAAGCCATTGTTTGTCTTGCGTTACACAATAATAGTTCCATGCAGCTATGCCTACACAGGCTGTAATATGCTGTTCAAATGGCCCGCTTAAAGCCCATACTGGTGTTTCTTCTACACCTGTGGCAGCACTTTCCCAAGGAAACATTGCGCCTTTAAAGCCATGATTAAAAGCATTTTTTTTAGCAGCATCCAATCGCTGAAAGCGGTACTCAACCATGCTTTTAGCCATTTCGGGATGCAGCATTAACATGGCAGGATACATCCACAATTCAGAATCCCAAAACACGTGACCGTTATAACCTAAACCACTTAAACCCATTGGCGATGGACTAGTAGCAGCACCTTCACGCACAAAAGAATATAGGTGATACATCATGCTATGCACATCTTGCTGCGCTTGAGCATCGCCATTAATAATGATATCGCTTTTCCAAAGATTATCCCATGCTGTATTGTGAAATGCAATCAACCTATCTCTGCCTTCGAGCTTGGCCGTAATGGTCATACGTTCAGCTTCATTTAATGGGTCATCGTGGTGCGCAGAAGTAATAGAAGAACCTGCAATTGAGAAACTGTATTTTTCGCCTGCTTTTAGTTGCTTACCAAACTTCATCAAGTGCATATTATTATCCCACATTTCATGAATAACTCTTGGTTCGCTACCATGTTTTTCGCTGAATAAAAAAGTATTAGAAGCGCACATTAAAAGCTTACCAGTAGGGCTTTTGGCAGCAGATGTTAAAAGACTTATTACCACATGTGGTCTATCAATTTCGTTGTAATAATTCTGTACATCTTTTAAAGCATCTGGTGCTTCCATTACGCTTGCAGCACCAATATTGATGTCTTTTTTAGCAGTTACCGTTACATCCATTAATACTGTAAATGGTAATTGGCGTAGCGAGTAATAAGTGTAAGTAATATCGGCTTTATCGGCATAGTTAAAAGTGGTTGTAAAACTAGCATGATGCATGTTTAGTTCTTGCTGCATATTGGTTGCATCGCTACCACCAATACGCCTGCCATCAACCTCTAAATACATATTCAATAGGTTAAAGCTTTTTAAGAAATTGCTTACTCTACCACGGCCATACAAATCGTATGCACCAGCTAGTACCACATCTTTTACCTTAAAAGGTTCGGGTGACGATACTACACCAATCATACCATTTGCCACTGTAATACCGTAGTAATTTGAGGGATCAATTTTTGTGGTAGTTATTTTCCATGGGTCTTGCGCAAAAGCACAAATTGTAGATAACACAGTAACACTAAACGTGAGTAAAGACAATAGTTTTTGAAACATTTTTTTTGTATTAGCAAGCATGAAAAAAGAATTTTTAAAATTAAACAGATTGGGCAACTGAAACACTGTAATTGTGATGAATACAAAGGAATTAGCAGTGAAATTATCCCCTGCAAACGGTTTAAAAGAAATTCTGAAAATGATAAAAACCTTATGGTTGATTATGCACTAATTTGCAACACTATTTTACAAGTAATTTATTGCGATTGTATATGAAAAGATGGTCGATTATTTTGGTGGCATTAATAGCCATTGCTGTTGCTAGTGTGTATCTTATTATTCCAAGCAATCTAGTGGTATCAAGCGTTACACCTATGTACACCAATTACACAAGTGCCGCAGAATATTTATCAAATGAAAATGAATGGGCTAAATGGTGGCCTGGAAAAATGGAAAAAGTTGGCGAAAAAACAATTGCCTCTTACAACGATGTTACTTATCATATTGTAGGCAAATCGTACAATAACACACAAATAGCTGTTGAATACAACAAAGAAAGCACCATTGTAAACCTTGCTGTTGCAAGCTTTAACCATGATTCAATTAAAGTTATTTGCCAGTACAACGATACAGTGAGCATCAATCCTTTTGCAAGAATTAAACGCTATAATAGAGCTGTGTACATTAAACAAAACATTAAAGATGTGATGCAGAAACTACAACAATTTTTAGAAAAGCCTGCGAACATTTATGGCTATAACATTATTAGCACGATGGTAAAAGATACTGCGTTGATGAGTACTAAAACCTACCTAAATCATGCACCAAGCACGGCTGATGTATATAGCTTAGTTAATCAATTAAGACACCATATTAAGCAACAAGGCGGCACTATTGTAAATGCCCCCATGCTTAATGTAACAAAAGAAACAGAAACATCTTACAAATTGATGGTAGCTATACCTGTAACGCATACTTTGGCTGAAACCAATACCATACAACTTAAGCGTATGGTAATGGGCAGAATACTAGAAAGCGATAGCATTAAAGGTGGTCCATTAACAATAGCTCATTCGTTTAAAATGTTTGAAAAGTATTTTGCAGATTTCAAACACACATCACCAGCAATTCCTTATCAGCAGCTAATTACAGACAGAGAAAAAGAAAGCGATACCACCAAATGGGTTACTAGATTCTACTATCCTATTTTTTAAGTTGCAGTTGTTGTATAACCATTACGCTATCATTATTTTTTACCAGTACCAAAGCCTGTTGTTTATTAATAACAATGGGCTTTATTCTTCGCACTTGGCCTTTTAGCTGCAAGCCGTTAATGGTACACACTTCAAATGTATTGTTGCCTTTGTTGATGAGTAAAGTGCCAAAGTCAGCATCGTATCTACCCATCTGAATATTATTTTCATAAAAATTTCCAAGCAATAAAATGTCTTGTAAATTATCATGATTGGCATCAATAATCACTGCATCTTTAAAGCTAGTAAACTGTGCTTGGTATGGCAATGGTTGGGTAATAAAATTGCCTTTGCCATCATTTATTAGGATAGCATTTGCAAAATAATTGGCTTGCCATTTTTGAGCATTACCCAACTTATCTTCAGTAAAAATTTCTTGTAAAGAGGCTTTAGCAAAATCATGCGCATACAAAAAATTCTTTTTTAGCAAAGGCATTTGTTTTTCTAATTCGGCCTTATTTGCAAAAGGCAATTCTCTACCATTTAAGAAATAAGTGAGTACTTGTTCTTTTTTACCATTACCGTCAAAGTCATTATAGTAAAGGGTTACAGGTGTTTTATCGCTTGCAGTTAAGCGGCTATTTAAGCCAAGATTGCCAACTACAAAATCTATATTTCCATCATTGTTTACATCGCATGGCAAGGTAAAATTCCACCAACCTTTTTTATCGGTTAGTGTTTGTTTTGTAAACGAGTTTTTACCATTTACAAATGCACAAATACCATCCCATTGAAGGCTTACTACTAAATCTTTTTTACCGTCTTTATTAATATCTACCCAAATAGCATTTTGCACAAAACCCACTTTAGATAGGTGTTTGCAGTATTGTTCTGTTACATTTTTAAAATGTCCTTTACCATCATTTTGTAGCAAATAAGATTGTGGCACTTGGCCATAAGCCCAGGGCACAGCCCTTGCGCCAATAAACAAATCTGTTGCACCATCGTTGTTAAAATCGTATGGCACCACACAAGAAGCTGTAAGAAATAAATTATCAAAAGCATGTGCTAGCTTAGTAAAGTTGCCTTTACCATTGTTGGCAAACACTTGCGGTTGTTGATGTTCATCGTTACCATAATATTCGTTACCACCCGTAGCTATTACTAGGTCCAAAGCCTTGTCACCATTCACATCTACAAAGCAGGCATCTACATTTTCGTTGGTGCTATCAGCATCAATATTTGGTTGATTGGTTTTAATAAATGTACCATTGGCTTGTTGTGTAAATATTGCAGGCTTATTGCCTTTTGACGAGCCAATAAATACATCTTCAAAACCATCACCATTAATATCGGCTACGGCTAAAGCAGGTCCTTCACGAGACACCATGTGTGGTATTAATGGCTCTCTATCAAATTCGTTAAAAGGGTTTTCTTCATGCTTCCAAACTAGGTTTGTTTGCTTAGTAATATCTACCATTGGTATGGTTGTATTTGTGTAATGCTTAGTAAGTACATTGTAATAAAACTTGGGCAATCCTTTCTTATAAGTTACCGAAAGCCTTACTGTGCCTAATTTGTAGGCGATGTGTTCAAAAGTGTTATCGGGCCATACAAGCAACAAACTATCTACCGTTGTGTTTTCTAAGCCAATATGTACAGGCAATTGCATACTGCTTTGAAAGCCTTTCACAGGGTAATTTTCGTATGTACGAATCTCTTGTTTGCTAAACAATAACAATTTTGCACCAATGGCATTGCTATTGTTTTCACTGCCTTTTAAAGTAATATCTACTGAAGCTTTTGGCTTGGTATCGTTACTTTTATTTTGATAGATTAACACTGCATCATCAATATTATTTACCACCACATCTAAGTCACCATCATTATCTAAATCTGCATAAACAGCACCATTAGAAAATGTTTGTTTATTGTTAGTTACTTGAGTGGCAATATCTTTAAAAGTAACGTCACCATTGTTTTTAAAGAATTTATTGGGCAGTTTTATTTGAGGAAAAGACTCAATAATTTTCTTTTCTTTCTCTGCTATTTTATTGTTGCGTATTTGGTTTTGCACCTCACTGTTCGATACAAAATTTACATAGTCAATATCGTTCAAACGCTTTGGTATACCATTACTAATAAACAAGTCTTTCAAGCCATCGTTATCAAAATCAAGCCACAAAGGGCTCCAGCTCCAGTCTGTTGCTGCAATACCAGCATATAAGCCTACCTCAGTAAACATACCATTACGCCTGTTTAATTGTAAATTATTTCTTGTGTACTGATAGTTGTAACCATACCCAATTTTCATGTAAAATGTGTTGTATTCATCTTCACCTAAAGAGCGTTTAAGAATATAAGGATCAGATGGCAGCATATCCATAGAAATGATTTCAGGATACGCATCGTTGTTGATATCTGCCACATCTACACCCATAGAAAACTGACTTGTGTGCATGATTCTATTTTGCAAATCATCTTTAAATGTGCCGTTCTTTTGATTGATATACAAGTAATCATTTTCGTGAAAATCGTTACCAATATACAAGTCAGGATAGCCATCTAAATTTATATCACTCACACATATACCCAAGCCATAACCAATAGCCGAACTATTAATACCACACAGCTTTGTTACATCGGTAAAATGCTTGCCATCATTGCGATACAGCCTATCGCCAGTTAATAGATGATAGGTGCCTAAGAACAAACTTCTATTACCAAACGTACCATTTTGATGCACCGAATGGTTCAACAAAAACATATCTAAATCACCATCATTATCGTAATCGAAAAATGCGGCTTGCGTACTAAAGCCACTAAAATCTAAACCGTATTCAGCAGCCTTATCGGTGTAAGTTGGTACACCATTTTTATCAATACCATTGCATACTAGCAATTGGTTTTTTCCATGCAAACTTTCAAACTGCCCTACCCTACAAACGTATAAATCTAGCAACCCATCGTTATTAATATCTACCACACTTACACCAGTACTCCAGCCGCCATCATTAGGTATATTGGCCTTTGTAGTCGCATTTTCAAAGTGCATTTTGCCCTTGTTTAGGTACAAACTATTTTGCCCTTGATTGCTACAAAAAAATAAATCTATCAAGCCATCATTATTAAAGTCGCCAGCACTTACACCAGCACCATTGTAGAAATACATGTACTTAAACATGTTGAAACTATCTGTAGAATTCAATTGATTATTGAAATCTAAACCAGTTTGCTTTGCTTCTAGTACTTCAAATAATGGCGGCTCTATTACCACAGGTTTAGAGGTGCATCCTTGCATCAACCCTGTAGTTATTGTAATGGCTAATAAACTAAAATATACTACTGTCTTCATGTTGTTTGTTTGTTAGCAGTTATTTGTACTACTATGATACTTCTGTTGTGAATATATACTGAGGTTACAAAGTACTTAGGCACCCTTCTTATTGCTATGCAATTTTTACCAAAGTGTATTCAAAAGCTTACTGCATGGGCTTTACAGGCTTATATAGCAATGGCGTTTCATTATTTTGTAGCACCAAAATTTGCTTGCCTTTTTTTGTATTAATAGCCTGTATATCTCTCATTTGCCCATTAATAGATATGCCTGTTTTGGTATTATTTACCCACTCAAAATTGCCTTTACCTTTATTCAATAACACATGGCCATAACTCGCATCTATTCTAGAAAACTGTGGCAAAAAATCGAATCTATTGCCACCCATTACTAAGTCAATCATGCCATCGTTATTTACATCAATTGGCAAGATGGCATTAACACTTGATAGCTGCACCTGCATAGGCAAAGGCTTTACAGTAAACTTGCCGTTGCCTTCATTAACAGCAATAACAGTACTAGCATAAGTAAACAACTTTACAGTGCTTGAAGCTGTTACAGATGTACCAAACAAATCTTCTATGCTTTTATCTGCATAGTTAGCATGTTTTAAATTTTGCTTTTTTAAGGATGGAATTTGTTCTGTTAAGTCACGCTTCATAAACACAGGCTTATCCTTACTATCTATTGTTCTTGTGAGTATTTTTTTTACAGAACCAGACACATCAAAGTCATTGATAAACAATTTCACAGGGCTTATATCAGATGGCTGTAAGTAAAAGTTTTCACCTACATTACCCAATATCAAATCTTCATCGCCATCATTATCTACATCACCAACCACAATGGTTTTCCACCAACCATTTAGTTTATCTAAGTTCGTTTTTACTTCTTCAAAATGATGATTCTTATAGGCAAATATGGTTGGATGGATCCAATCACCTACTATTAACAATTCTTTTTGCTTATCGCCTAAAACATTTGCCCACACTGCATTTGACACCATACCTACATAACTAATAGCAGGCGTTGCAATATCTATAAATGTTCCTTTACCATCATTTTGTAACAAGTAACTTTTAGGTGTTTCGCCATAGCTTGACGATACATTTTTACTGCCCACAAACAAGTCTAAATCACCATCAACATCAAAGTCATTAGCAATTACTACAGATGTGTTACCACTGTTGGTTGGCAATGCTTTTGTGTCAATAGTAAAGTGTCCTTTACCATCATTTTTGTACAATCTATTTTGCATTTGCCTTGTGCTTACAGGCGCATTATTACCACCTGAACCTACAAACAAATCCAAGTCACCATCTTTATCACAATCAAAAAATAAAGTAGCCACATCTTCAAAATCGGCGAATTGCTGAAATACAGGTTGGTACTGTTTTATAAATTTTGCATCCCTTTGCTGCAAATACAGTTGCCCTGCATAATTGGTTGCACCGCCAATATAAACGTCTTCTAAGCCATCGCCATTTACATCGCCAACAGCGGCACGTGGCCCTTCTTTTGATAACATTTCAGGGATATTTCTTTCATTAAAAAAGTCGTCGTAATCGTCTTCAATATGTTTATCAAATATGGTAGGCACTGCTGTAAACATGGGTGTTACTGTAGCCTGCTGCTTATTATAAATTGCAGTTGTTGTAGTTTGTTGAATTTGATGTAATTGATTAATTGCAGGCTTAAAAATTTTTACAAAAGTTCTGTTAGCCCAAATGATAATCATTGAATCTACAGCCTTTGTACCTAAGCCTATAACAGCCTTATAATCTATTGCGGATTGAAAGCCACGGCTTGGCTCTATTTCCTTAGTAAACACCTCGCCACCTTGGTACACTTTTATTTTACTTCCTATTGCAAAAGTGTTGCTATCATTGCCTTTCAAGCCAATGGCAATGTAGTTGTTATGGTTGGTTTCTCGGCTTTTGTTTTTATAAATAAATGCTTGTTCGTTGGTATTATTTACCACTAAGTCAAGGTCGCCATCGTTATCTAAATCGCCATAAGCAGTGCCACTAGAAAATGATGGTTGTGTAAAGCCCATCGCTTCGCCATCATCGCTAAATTTTAAATTGCCATTGTTATGAAAAAACTTGTTTACTAATTTTTGCGAAGACATTTTTTTTATCAATTCGCCCACTTGTTCTTTCTCGCCTGTTGCAGCCATTTTCTGCAATACATCATTGGCAAAAAAATCAATAAAATCTTGGTCAGTAATATCGTGGTAAATTCCATTTGACACATAAATATCATTTAGCCCATCATTATCGGCATCAAATATTAAACCGCCCCAGCTCCAATCGCTAGCTGCAACACCACTGTAAAAAGCCGTTTCTACAAAATGCCCATCTGCATTATTTACTTGCAAGCAGTTCTGCATGTACTGATTATAAAAACCCGATTTAATTTTTAAATTATTAACGTCTGAGCTTTCAAAAGCAGTAGTTATTTTTAAACGCTTATCATCGTTTGGCAACATGTCGGTAGTAAAAATATCGGTGTTACCATCGTTATTAATATCGCCTAAATCTGCACCCATAGAAAAGTGACCGGTATGCTGTAAATACTGTTCTAAATCTTCTTTAAAGGTGCCATTTTTTTGATTGATGTATAAGTAGTCTTTCTCGTAAAAATCGTTGCAAATGTAGAGGTCAGGATAACCATCGTTATTGATGTCACCAACATTTACACCTAGGCCAAAACCTATTAAACTACCGTAAATATTGGCTTGTTCGCTTGCATCTGTAAAATGCCCGTTATCATTACGCATCAACTTATCGCCACCACCTTTATAGTAATTGGCAACAGGCCAGTTTTTAGCCCGCAATTCTCGTTTATTTGAATAGTTAAGCGTGTTTGCAGAAATGAAACTGTTGTTTAAAATATAGCAATCTAAATCACCATCAAGATCGTAATCGAAGAAGGCTACTTGAGTGCAATAGCTACCTTCATTGGTTAAACCATATTGCTCGGCTTGTTCTGTAAAGTTGTTGTTGTGGTTGTTGATGTAGAGTTTATTTTTAGGCATGTAGCCCGGTATAAAACCAGCATTAGACACATAAATGTCAAGCCAGCCATCATGGTTAATATCAACCATTACTACACCAGTACTCCACTCATTTTGCTTAGTAATACCAGCAGTTACGGTAATATCTTGAAACTTAAAATTGCTTTTGTTTAAGTACAATTTATTTGTGCCCATGTTGGCTGTAAAAAAAATATCAGCAAGACCGTCATTATTAATATCACCAATTGCTACACCACCACCATTGTAAAAGTTGCGGTAGTTAAAAATATTAAAGTCCTTAGTGTCTTCAACCTTATTTACAAAGTCAACACCAGTATTATTAGCAAGCTCAAACAAGGCTGTTACTTTAGTTTTTTGCTTACATGAAAACCCAGCAATCATGAGTATTGCAGCAATCAATGACAATATATTGGCTTGCTTTAGTTGCATTATTTTTTTGTAGGTATTTGATATAAAACTGGAGGTTCGTTGTTCTGTAAAATCAGTACATGCGGCATACCATTTATCTTCAGTTGTTTGATGTCTTTTATTTCGCCTCGCAACGAAACACCTGTAAACACTGCATCTGCAACAGTAAAATTACCTTTACCATCGTTTAGTAAAATGCCTCCCAAGCTTGCATCTAACCTACCAAACTGTGGTACTAAATCAAAATCATTACCACCATACACAATGTCTTTAAAGCCGTCATTATTGGCATCAACAACCGTCATTGCATTAATACAAGATAACTGCGCAAGAAACGGTAATGCTTGTATTTCAAACTGTCCGTTGCCTTTATTAATGGCCACAATAGAACTGGTGTAATTAAATTGCTTAACCAAACATGTATTTAGTATTTTTTCTGGAAATAACTCTTGAATAGCCTTTTTAGAAAACTCTTCGTGAAGTAAGTTTTGCTTCTTTAAAATAGGCAACTGTGCTTCTAAGTCATGCTTTAAAAACACAGTCATGTCTTTACCATTTACTGTGTGTGTCATTATTTTATCTAGTGTGCCATTTTGGTCAAAGTCATTCACCCAAAGCTTTACAGAATTTTTTTCATTAGGGTGTAAGTAAAAGTTGTTGCCAATATTACCAATCACTAAATCTGTTTTTCCATCTCCATTTACATCAGTAGCAACAATGCTTCGCCACCAACCAATTAGGTTAAATAAATTGGTAGTTACTTCTTCAAAATGATTATTCGTAAATGAGAATAAACGTGGTGCCATCCATTCGCCTACAATTATCAATTCTGGTTTAGTATCGCCTGAAACATTGGCCCACAAAGCATTTGTAACCATACCAATATTGGCAATTGCACCTATTTTATCTTTTGGCAAATCTGTAAAATGACCTTTACCATCGTTTATGTATATATGGCTAGTAGGATCTACACCATATTTTAATGGTACATTTCTACTACCTACAAACAAGTCCAAATCGCCATCATTATCAAAATCGCTGGCGGTAGCTGTTGCAATATTTGTATTGCTCAGTGGAAATGCCAATGCGTCTAAAGTAAAATTGCCTTTGCCATCATTTTTATACAAACGATGTTGCAGTTCTCTACTATTTGCATCGCTAATAGTATTACCACCTGCACCAACAAACAAATCTAAATCGCCATCGTCATCGCTATCAAACAATAAGGTTGCTACATCTTCAAAAGCAGCAAATTGGGTAAAGCCATTTTGCAGTTTTTTACTAAAACTGCCTTTGCTATTTTGCAGATATAGCTGCCCTGCTTGGTTAGTAGCCCCACCTATAAATATATCGTCAAGGTTGTCGCCATTTACATCGCCAATAGCGGCTTGAGGCCCTTCACGAGATAGCATTTTAGGGATATTTTGCTCGGCGTAAAAATCTACAACATCATCTTCATGATGCTTCTCGAAATTGCTATTTACTTGCTGCAATAATGTATAAGAACTAGCACCAAAAGGGCTAACTATTGGGCGTTTAGCTTCATCTTGCTTTAGCGCATAATGCTTATTCAACTGTGGTTTTTTGATAGTTGTAGTAGAAAAATCGGGCCAAGTAATTTCCATTACATCTACACTTGTAAGCTTACCTAAGCCAATGGTTTGTTTATAATCAACAGATGATTGGAACCCACGAACAGGCTCAATTTCTCTTGATATAATTTGATTGCCTTGATAAATTTTTATGGTAGCGCCTACGGCGAAAGTGTTGCCACCATTACCTTTTAGCAACACACTGATGTAGTTATTTTGATTAAGTTGACGTGCATTATTCTTGTAAACAAACGCAGGCTGATTTTCATTATTTACAATCATGTCAAGGTCGCCATCATTATCTAAATCGGCATAAGCAACTGTGTTTGAAAATGATGGTTTTGTAAAGCCCCATTGCTCGCCTATATCTTCAAATTGCAGGTTGCCTTTGTTACGGTAAGCCTTATTAAGTAAAGGCGTTTGAGGTATTTTTTTAATCAAGCTATCTGCAATATTTTCTTTGCTACCTGTTACCAAAATTCGTTGGTACATATCGCTTGAAAAGAAGTCTAAAAAATCAAGATTGCTCAAATCTCTATTGATACCATTACACACGTAAATATCATTGAAGCCGTCATTGTCTGCATCAAATAGCACAAGCCCCCAACTCCAATCTGTTGCAGATACATTTGTTGCGTTGGCTATGTCTATAAACTTTCCGTTCTTATTATTAAGCTGTAAACAGTTGCGAACATATTGGTTATAGAAGCCAGCTTTTATCTTGCTTCTATATAAGTCTACATTATCAAAAGTACCTGTGGTTTTTAAGCGATAATCATCAGGTGGTAACATATCTGTTGTATAAATATCGGGGTAGCCATCGTTGTTAATGTCTACAATATCTGTACCCATAGACGACATGCTAATATGCTGAATCCATAATTCAAGTTCATCTTTAAACGTACCGTTTTTTTGATTGATGTACAGATAATCTCTTTCTAAAAAATCGTTACCTACATAAATATCAGGATAGCCATCGCCATTAACATCGGCAACAGAAACACCCAAACCAAAGCTTAACAAACTTGTGTGAATACCAGCTTGCTGCGATACTTCTTTAAAGTGTTGGTTTGTATTTTTATACAAATGATTACCGCCGCCTTTGTACTGTTCAGGAACTTTCCAGGCAGACAATGCAGCGTCACGCATACCTTGGTAACTCAATGTACCAAAGGGTATTGGGCTATTGTCAATAATAAAACAATCTAAGTCGCCATCTTTATCGTAATCAAAAAATGCAGCTTGTGTACTATACCCTGAATGATTTAACCCATATTGCTTTGCCGCCTCAGTAAATGTGTTATTGTGGTTGTTGATGTACAGTTGATTGAGGCGAGTATTTTTACCAACGTGACCAGAATTGCAGATGTAAATATCCAGCCATCCATCGGCATTAATATCTACAAAACTAACACCAGTACTCCATTGGCCTTTCTGCCGAAAGCCTGATGTAGCAGTAATATCATCGAATTTAAAGTTGCCTTTATTGAGGTAAATTTTATTGTTGCCAAGGTTTGAAGTTAATACTACATCGGGTAATTCATCATTATTAATATCACCTAAAGCAACACCGCCGCCATTGTAAAAATTACGAAACTGAAAGCTATTTTCTGCCTTATTATCTACTACTGTATTTTCAAAATGAATACCTGTGCTATCGCTATCCATCAATTGAAAAAGTGTATCTACTTTTTGGGGTTGATGGCAAGCAACAAAATGCATAGCACAAGTAATAAGTACCAGCAATTGGTAATTTATTCTAAAAAAAGAGTTACAATTTCTTAAATCAATTCTCATTAATTACATCTTCTTTTCAATAGTGACACAATCATTAACACCGCTATTATTAGCGATTAACCTTGTAAAGTACAGGGTATTCATTGTTTTGCAACAGCAATAAATACTTACCATTTTTTGCAGCAATTTCAACAATGTCCTTAATATCGCCACGTTGCAAAATGCCAGTTTTATTAGTGCCAACCCATTTAAAATTGCCTTTGCCATCGTTTATTAAAACATCACCAAAGCTCGCATCTAACCTTTCAAACTGAGGCAAGAAACAGGATAGATTACCACCTGCAACAATATCTATTTTTCCATCGTGATTAATATCTGTACACAACATTGTATTGATAGATGAGAGCTGCATACGTGGAGGTAATTTCTGAATAATAAACTGCCCATTACCTTTATTAATAGCTACACAAGAACTTGTATAGTTAAATGTTTTTTGCAAGGAAGTAGTAATTAACTCTGGGCTAAATAATTCTTGTATAGACTTCAATGCATACACCTCATGCTTTAAATTTTTCTTTTTCAATGGCGGTACTTGTTCCTCCATTTCATGCTTCAATAATAGTGGCAAATCTTTGCCATCAATTACACTGGTTAATATTTTATGCTTAGAACCATTTTGGTTGAAATCGTTTACCCAAAGTTTTACAGGATGTGCACTATCTGGTTTTAGATAACAGTTTTCGCCAACGTTACCCAATACCAAATCTATTTTTCCGTCACCGTTAATATCTGTTGCTACTATAGATTGCCACCAACCATTCATTGCATTTAAGTTAGAGGTTATTTCTTCAAAATGATTTTTTTGAAAGCTGTAAATATGTGGTGCCATCCATTCACCCACAATAATTAATTCATTAGTAGCATCGCCTGAAACATTGGCCCACAAAGCATTTGTAACCATACCTATGTTACTAATGCCCGCCATTTTAGAGGCATCCATATCTGTAAAAATACCTTTGCCATTATTGATGTAAATATGGCTTTGTGAAGTATTGCCATAAATTTGTGTTACATTTCTTGCACCTACAAATAAGTCCATATCGCCATCCTGGTCTAAGTCGTATGGTACAGCCACAGAAATATTGTCTTGATTTAACGGAAACGAAGAAGTGTTTATTGAGAAATTGCCTTTGCCGTCATTAATGTACAATCGATGTTGCAATTCTCTTGTAGCAGGGCTTGCATTGTTACCGCCAGCACCTACAAACAAGTCTAGGTCTTTATCACCATCGCAATCAAACAATACACAAGCCACATCTTCAAAGTCTGCGTATTGCTTAAATACTGGCACTTGCTTTTCTACAAAGCCTTTATCTGTTTGCGTGTATAAATGGCCTTCTTGCCCCTTTGCACCACCTATATATACATCTGCAAGCCCATCGCCATCTACATCACCTACGGCAGCTTTAGGCCCCTCTGTAGATATCATTCTAGGTATGCCTCTCTCGTAATAAAAATCTACATGTTCATCTTCGGTATGTTTTTTAAAAACCTTAGCTGGTATTTGTGTGTAAAAGGTTTCAGGCGCAACTTTCGTTACATCATCAATGCTGTTTTTCTTTTCTTTTTGTTGAATAGTATGCACTTGATTAATGGCAGGATGATAAATTTTTTCGTATGATCTATCGGGCCAAGTAATCAACATAGAGTCTATAGTATTTGCTTTGCCCAAACCAATAATAGCTTTATAATCAACCGACGACTGAAAGCCACGACTAGGTACTATTTCACGGGTTAAAATTTCATCGCCTGCAAACAGTGTAACCTTGCTACCAATGGCAAATGTATTTTGTCCTTTTCCTTTTAAAGAGATGCCGATGTAGTTGTTTTTGTTTTGTTCACGGGCATTGTTTTTGTAAACAAATGAAGGCTGATTTTCGTTACTTACAATTAAGTCCAAATCGCCATCATTATCTAAATCGGCATAAGCTGCGCCATTAGAAAATGTAGGTTGCGTAAAGCCCCATTGTGTACCAATATCAGTAAATCCAAGGTTTTTATCGTTGCGATAAACTTTATTCTGCAAAGGCGTTCTTGGTATATTTTGCAACAGTTGGTCTACCTCTTTTTTCTTGCCACCAAGTGCCATTTTATGATAAGTTTCATCGGCAAAAAAGTCCATAAAATCTAAATTGGTAACATCTCTATTTACACCATTGCATACATACAAATCGTTCCAACCATCGTTATCCATATCAAACATTAAAGCCCCCCAACTCCAATCTGTGGCAGATACACCACTGTAATTGGCTATGTCAGAAAACTTGCCATTTTGATTATTAAGGTGCAAGCAATTTTTAATGTACTGGTAATAAAACCCCGCTTTAAGTTTGCTGTTAAACAAGTCTATATTATCGAATGAGCCAGTTGTTTTTAAACGCAAATCGTTTACAGGCAACATGTCTGTGGTAAATAAATCGGGGTAACCATCGTTGTTAATATCGGCAATATCAGCGCCCATAGATGAGAAGCTTGTATGCTGCATCCACTTTTCTAATTCATCTTTAAAAGTGCCATTTTTTTGGTTAATGTATAAATAATCTCTTTCGTACGAATCGTTTGATACAAACACATCGGGGTAGCCATCGTTATTAATATCGCCTACAGAAACGCCTAGGCCAAAACTTATTAATGTACCATGAATACCAGCCTGCCTTGTCACTTCTTTAAAATGCCCATTATCGTTACGAAATAAATGATCACCACCACCTTTTAAAAACGCACCTACCGACCATTCACTTTCAGGTAAGTCTCTACGATTGGCAAAGTCTAATTGATTAACAGGTATTGGGCTATTGTTAATAATAAAGCAATCTAAATCGCCATCCATATCGTAATCAAAAAACGATACTTGCGTGGTATAAGCAGAAATGTCTAGCCCATATTTTGCGGCAGATTCTGTAAAGGTTAAATCATGGTTATTGATGTAGAGTTTATTCTTGCGGTTACCTGTACTCATGTGGCCCGAGGCAGATACATAAATATCTAACCAACCATCGCTATTTACATCGGTAAAAACCACACCAGTATTCCATTTATCATCTACAATAATGCCTGCTTTGGTACTAATATCATCAAACTTAAAGTTGCCTTTATTCAGGTACAATTTATTAGCACTAGCATTAGATGTTAAGAATACATCAGCCAAGCCATCATTGTTTATATCGCCAATAGCAACACCACCACCGTTGTAAAAATTACGGAATAAAAAGCTGTTTTCTATTCTGCCATCTTCTACGTTATTGGTAAAATTGATGCCAGTACTATCCATCAATTGAAACAGTGATGGGGCTTCTACTTTGGCATTTTTACAAGCAAAAAAACAAGTAATAACAATTGGTAAACAAAACGTGTGAAGTACTTTTTTCATCATAGCAAACATCATGTTATCTATATAAAACGAGAGGTCATTTTTCAATGACCTCTCGTAAAAGTATAACAAATTTAAAAACGCATTGTTAAATTAATAACCAGGATTTTGTTTCAAATTTGGATTAGATGCTAACTGATCGTTAGGGATGGTAAACAACAAATATTTCTTATCATCAACTGGTTTTTCTTGCCATGGTGTTAAGAATTTACCGAAGCGAATTAAGTCATTACGTCTTACATTTTCTAAGTACAATTCACGACCTCTTTCGTCTAATAAATTGTCAAGACTTAACGAAGCTAGTGATGTAGCACCACGATTAACTCTGATTGAATTGACAATAGTTAAAGCACCAGCAGAATTATTAGAACGTAATTGCGCTTCAGCTTTCATTAATAGTACGTCAGACAAACGATAGAATACAAAGTCGTTATCCCAGTTACCATTACCTTGGTTAGGAAAATCAACTGGATATTTGAACACACGAATACCAGTAACTTCTAAATTAGTACCTGTTTCAATGCTTTTAACAGCTTTAGTAAATGATAGCGGTGCTTTAGTTCTATCTTTTAAAGCAGTATCAACTGTTAAATCGTATTGTTGACCAAACAAGAAGCCTACGTTTACTCTATTACCTGGGTTTGGCAAACCACCTGGTGCAGCATAAGCAACACCACGTCTTTTATCTGTAGCTTCAAATTTGTCATAGAAATCAGACAATGTAGAGAAGCCATTCCAACCACCAGGGTTCATGTTGTAGTGTGTACCCATGTGATATCTTGATCTAACAGGACCCGATTCGGTACCACCTAAGTTTTCAAATGTCCAAATATTTTCTTTACCTAATGAGTTATTGTTTGGTGCGAAATTATCAAAGTAGTTTGTAGCAAAACTGAACTTTCCACTATTAATAATTTCATCAGCAAGGCTTATTACCTTAGTCATATCTGCGGCTGCAAATGTAAAAGGGCCAGATCTGTCAGGAGTAGCTGAAATAACTGCTTTGTTTAAGTAACATCTCATTAATAAAACTCTAGCACCCCATTTGTTTGCAACAGTAGAAGGACCATCTGGTAGCACATCTTTTATTGCCTCAACTTCTGTAATAATGTAGTTTAGTGCTTCTGCACCTACACGTACTTTTGAAGGTTGCAAAGTGCTTTCGCCAGGTTCTCTGTACACAACTTGATTCCAACCATCTAATAAATCAAACATTGAAACAGCTCTTAAAAATCTAGCTTGTGCTTGTTGAACGGCATTGGCACCATAAGTGCTTTGCAACATATCTGTAGACGCATAAACAGTACCACATAAAGCGTTGTAGCTATCTTTAATTCTTTGGTTATCTCCATCCCATTTGTGTAAGTGAAGTACACGCCATACACCATTATCATCCCAGTCTGGTCCTCTTGTAGGCGCAATCAACTCATCAGTTGGTTGCTCAAACAAAGCAAATACCTGTCCTTGATCTTGATAAGTGGTACGCATAGAATTGTACACACTCTTTAAAAGCGTTGCGGCATTTGAAGATGATCCAGACCCACCAATTTGTGCAGGTGTTAAATCACCACTAAACTTCTCGTCTAGTTTTGTACAACTGCTTATTAGAAAAACAATAAAGGCAGTTAGAAATAATGTTATTTTTTTCATACACTTATTTTTATTTTATTTTTTACAAAGAGAAATTTACACCGAATGTGAATGTTCGTGCAGATGGGTATGGCGTGTATTCTATACCAACAGATGGTACACCATTAACATTTTTATCAACGTTTACTTCTGGATCAAATCCTGTGAACTTAGTAAATATTAATAGGTTTTGACCATTTACATAAACGTTTGCCGCTTTAAATACTTTACCAACAGCACCTAAATTATAGTTAAGCGTTAAGTTGGCTAGTTTTAAATAGCCACCATTCTCAATAAATCTATCAGATGCTGTTACCGGGTTTGCAAAAGACTCTTTAATTGGGTCTTGGAAAACAGATAATGCAATATTTCTACCACCATTAATACTACCAACGTTAATTACGTTGTTAAGTGTATTGTTGTAGATTTTTTGTCCGAAAGAACCATTGAAGTTTAATGTAGCAGTTAATTTTTTGTAACTAACACTAGTAGTAATACCCAAAATTGTTGTTGGATTTGGATTACCAAGTAAATATCTTGTATAACCATCTTCTGTGTAAATAGCTAAACCAGTTGCTTTATCAAATCCTTCAAAATGTTTGGTAAAGAATGAGTTAATCGGTGCACCATTTCTGATGGTTTGAGAATAAGTACCAGTAATACCTTGACCACTTAACTCACCAGTAGGGATAATAGCACTTAGGTTTTGTACTTTGTTGTCAATAAAGCTAGCATTGATACCAAAATCCCAATTAAAATCATTTGATCTGATGATTGCTGCATTTAATGAAACCTCAAAACCTTTATTAATTACTTGACCATCTAAATTTTTCCATGTTGCAACAGATCCTGGAGGTGCTGGTTGAATAGGAATTGTTGGATATAGTAAATCGGTAGTTGTTTTATTGAAGTATTCAATAGAACCAAAGATTTTATTTTTTAAGATGCTAAAGTCAATACCAAAATTATATTGCACATCAGATTGCCATTTTAAATCTGGGTTTGGATTGTTAACTTGGTTAACTGCTCCAGGTCCTGTAAATGAATATTTTGCTTGTGCTGAACCTGCTGGAAATTCTTGGTTACCAGTTTTACCCCAGCTTGCTCTAACGCGTAAATCGTTAATAAGGTTAGATTTAAAGAAATTTTCTTTCGAAACATTCCAAGCACCTGAAATTGATGGGAAATACCCATAACGGTTATTTACACCAAATTTAGAAGATCCATCGGCACGCATCGTAGCCGATAATGTGTACTTGCCTTTGTAGCTAAATATTGCTCTTGCAAAGAATGATTGAATCTCTGAAGAAGGATCAATATAAGAACTAATACCTCTAGAACCTGGATCAGAGAATTGCAAATAGTTAGTATAATCTAACCCATAGTTACCAAAACCACCGCCAGCAGGCCCGAAACCACTTTGAGAACTACCTTTATTTTGATATTTCAAATACTCATAACCTACTACTGCATTTAAGTTTAAGTCTTTTGCTACAGCTTTATTGAAATTTAAGGTATGAGTAATTTGACTAGTAATTAACTCGCTATTACCAACACTTGCCCAACCTTTACCTACAACATCGGCTAGGTTAATTTTTTGTTGAATTGATGCACGTCTAATACCTGTGCTGTAGTTAATACTATAAAGCATTCTATATTCTAGCCAAGAATTAAATTTATAATAAGGAGATAAGCTAGCAAGTACACTTGTTACTTTTGAATTATCATTATAAGCTTCTGACATACCTAGTGGGTTAATAATACTATTACCACCTACATTAACTAAACTATCACCAATCTTTAAAGCTAAAGTAGGATTCCATTGTAATGCTTGACCAATTAAACTACCAGCAGCACCAGCATTGTTTGTTACAGGTGCGTTATTTTCAATGTACTGACTAGTAATAATATTGAAATCTAAGCCTAATTTTTTGCTATCCAACATCTTAAAATTAGCACTTAAACTTGCACTGTATTTTTTAAAGTCATTTTTTCTAACAATACCTTGTTGATCTAATACACTTGTAGATAAACGATACTTAGCATTTTCTGTACCTGCACTAAAAGCAGCATTATAACTTTGTGTTGTTGCTGATCTTAAAATTGCATCTAATGCATCAACATTACCACCATAATTATTAGTACTAGAAACACCATAGTAAGTTAAGGCTTGCTTAAACTGATCTGCATTAAGCACCTTGATTTTTTTTGCAATTGAACTAACGCCAGCAGAACCACCAAAATCAATTTTAGGTTGCCCGCTTTGCCCTCTTTTTGTAGTAATTAAAACCACACCATAAGCAGCCCTAGAACCATAAATAGCAGTTGCGGCTGCATCTTTCAATACATCCATAGAAGCAATGTCGCTTGGGTTTAAAAAGTTTAAAGGGTTACCAGCAGGTGTGTTACCTAAGTTTTGCGCATTAAGACCTGGTCTTGCAGATCTACCATCTAAAGCAACACCATCTATTACGTACAAAGGTGCACCAGTACCTGTAACAGCCGAGTTACCTCTAATTTTAATTGTGTTTGCACTACCAGGTTGACCACCGTTAGCAATTACCTGCACACCAGCAACTTTACCTTGTATTAACTGGTCAGGCGCAGTAAAAATACCTTTGTTAAAGTTTTTTTCAGATACAGTTGCTGTAGCACCTGTTAAATCCTTTTTTCTAGCTGTACCATAGCCAATTACTACTATATCTTCTAATTGATCAGATGCAGCCGCTTTTAAAGCTACATCTACACTTGATTTACCAACTATACTTACTTCTTGAGTGGCAAAACCAATAGAAGAGATAGTTAGTGTTGTAGCATTTTGAGCCACTGTTAATTTGAATGTACCATCGGCGGCAGTTTGAGTACCTTGTTTTGTACCTTTTACAAGTACAGACACATTTGGTACAGCACTACCATCCTTGGCATCGGTAACCTTACCAGTTACCACTTTGGTTTGGGCTAAAGCCGCTGTTGAAAACAAAAGAAAGCATGCGTAAAAGATGCTTTTCACAAGTTTTTTGAGGTTCATAATCGTCATTTGGTTTAAAGTGTTAAAAGTACACAATTTGAAATGTAGACAAGTTAAAGTCAAAAACGGAAAGCAAGAAAAAATATCTTTGAAATACTATTTGGTGCGAAAGTATTGATGCGTAGATATTTTTCAAATGGCTACCTATTTATGCCTCTAAGCAAATCGTTTGATAAAAGTAAACGTTAAAGAAATACTAAGGGCAAACAACATTGCGTAAGCCAAATGCAAACGTTTGCGAAAATATTTGCAGGGGAAAAGTTTACGCAACAATATAGCTAAGTTGTAACTAAAAATGATACTAAAAGGATTCTATTTTTAATGTCCTAAATAGTTTAATAATGACAAAAAGAATACAAATTTATACGTGTAAAAAGTACACTAATTATATTTCAAATACACTTCCACATTGTTGAACATTAAGAAATTATTGTTATCTTTAACAAATACGAAAAAATATTAATTATAACCAATAATGAGAAAATTTTATACTTATTTTTATTATGAAACTATAAGACATAATTGCCAATTTAATAAGATACAATGTAAGTTAAATATAATAGTGTAGCTGTGAATTATTCGGAAATAAAATACAATGTTTTGTGTTAACTTATTATTAAGAAAAAACTTCGTTGTTCTATTAAAAGGTATAACTCTATTTTTGCCCGAAATAACCTAACAACAAATGGGATTAAATAGCATTGGCAAATTGTTTATGCCAAAGAACAAAGTGTTCTACGAATTATTTGAACAAGTTGCAGATACCGTGTACGACATGGGGGTTCAATTAAAGAAAGTGGTATCTGAGCCAGATAGAGACAAACGTGCGCCACTTATTAAACAAGTAGAAGATTTAGAACACAAAAACGACGATCACACACATAGAATTTTTACCGAACTTGGTAGAAACTTCATTACGCCTTTCGATAGAGAGGACATTCACTACTTGGCTACCTCTTTAGATGATATTTGCGACTACATTTACAGTTCAGCTAAAAAAATCAACTTCTACAATCTTAACCCTAACGATTCTGGCATTCAAAAAATGGCAGATTTAATAGAACAAGGTTGTAAAGAAATTAAGATTGCCGTTTACGGTTTAAGAGATATGAACAACTTGCGCCAAATGACCGAAGCTTTGGTAAAAGTAAATAGCATTGAAAATCAAGCTGACGATGTATTTGACATGAGCATCGAACTCTTGTTTGAAACAGAAGATGATGCAAAAGAAGTTATCAAAAAACGTGAAATTTATCAAGTACTGGAAATTGCAACAGATAAATGCGAAGATGCTGCAAACGTAATTGAAAGCATTATCATTAAATACGCTTAACAAGCCAATAAGCTGAATGCAATATCAGCTAATTATCACATCATTTAAGTTAATATGCTTACACTACTTGTAATTATTATTATACTAGCCTTTGTATTTGATTATATCAATGGCTTTCACGATTCTGCAAATTCAATTGCTACCATTGTTTCAACAAAAGTATTAAACCCTTTCCAAGCTGTTTTGTGGGCAGCTTTTTTTAACTTTTTGGCTTTCTTTATTTCTAAATATTTAATAGGCGGTTTTGGCATTGCCAACACCGTTGCAAAATGGGTAAATCCAGAATTTATTACGCTTCAAGTAATTTTAGCTGGTATCATTGCGGCTATCTGCTGGAACCTAATTACATGGTGGTTTGGCATTCCTTCAAGTTCGTCTCATACTTTAATGGGAGGCTTTATTGGCGCGGCTTTAGCACATGCACATGGCTTTAGCAATAGCCATGCAAATGTTATCAATTATGTAACAGTGATACCTACATTCTTGTTCATTTTCATAGCCCCATTTATGGGTATGATTATCGCTTTTTTCATTACTATACTCATTGTGCATTTGTTTAAAAAATCAAATCCATACAAAGCAGATACTTGGTTTAAAAGGTTACAATTGGTGTCTTCGGCGGCTTTCAGTATTGGTCATGGCGGTAACGATGCCCAAAAAGTAATGGGGCTAATTGGTGCAGCCGTTATTTACTACGAGCAATCAATAGGCAAAACACTCTCGTTTAACGATTTTGTGGTACAATACAGTTGGGTGCCTTTTACAAGTTTTTTATGCATAGCACTTGGTACACTAAGTGGTGGTTGGAAAATTGTAAAAACCATGGGTACAAAAATTACCAAAGTAACACCGCTAGAAGGTGTTGCAGCCGAAACAGCAGGTGCTATTACATTGTTTTTAACCGAGCATTTTAAAATACCAGTTTCTACCACTCACACTATTACAGGTTCTATCATTGGTGTAGGTGCTACCAAGCGTTTAAGTGCCGTGCGATGGGGCGTTACAGTTAATTTAATGTGGGCTTGGGTGGTCACAATTCCTGTTTCGGCAGCTATGGCAGCCATCTTTTATTATATTACAATGCTCTTTTTTTAAGGGCATTTTTTTTGTTGGTAATTGCTAGTGCTACTATTAAACTGAACTTGCGTTGCACACTGCAACAGTTATTACATTACTCAACAAATAAGCGTACAACTTGCGCAAACCAAATACAAAAAAAAAGAAGTTTTCACGCCCCATAGTGCCTTGTATATATTGCATCCTACGTGGGGTTGTGTGAAATTCCTTATTTTTCCGCCTTAACAAGAAAACTATGGCAAAGATTTTAGTTACTGGCGGTTGCGGTTTTATTGGCTCGCACACCATTGTAGATTTATTAGAAAATGGCTTTGAAGTAATTTCGGTAGACGACAATTCTCGCTCTACAAAATATGCGTTAACTGGTATTGAAAAAATCACTGGCAAAAGCATTAAAAACTACCAAATTGATTTAAAAAATTTCGCTGCCACAGAAGCTATTTTTAAAGAAAATACAGACATTTTAGGCATTATACATTTTGCAGCATTTAAAGCCGTTGGCGAATCGGTTGATAAGCCATTAGACTACTACGAAAACAATTTATACTCGCTTATCAACTTACTTAAATGCGTGAAGCAATACAACGTTGCACACTTTGTATTCTCATCATCTTGTACTGTTTATGGCAATCCCGATGCAATACCTGTAACAGAACAAACACCAGAAAAAACAGCCGAAAGCCCTTATGGCGCTACAAAGCAAATGGGCGAAAGAATTATTCTTGACTACTCAAAAATTGAAAATGTTTCTAGCATTTTGCTACGTTATTTTAACCCCGTTGGTGCTCACCCTAGCAATCATATTGGCGAATTACCGTTGGATAAACCCATGAACCTTGTACCTGTAATTACACAAACTGCCATTGGTAAATTGCCTAAAATGATGGTACATGGCAGCGACTACAATACTAGAGATGGTAGCTGTGTAAGAGACTATATTCATGTTTGCGATATTGCACATGCACACACTTTGGCTTTGCAATATTTAATGGCTGGTAAAAACAAAACTAAGTGCAGCATCTTCAATCTTGGCTCGGGTGATGGCACCACAGTTTTAGAAGCCATCAACACATTTGAAGCCGTTAGTAACGTAAAATTAAACTACCAAATGGGCCCACGTAGAAATGGTGATGTGGTTGCTATTTATGCCAATAACCAGCATGCCGTTTTAAACTTAGGCTGGCAGTTAAAATATGGTATTAAAGATATGATGACGACGGCTTGGGCTTGGGAGCAAAAAGTAAAAGCAGAAAAAGTTTTAGGATAATTAATAGCAACGCTGATGACACAGATTTTAAAGAATTAGTGCAGATTATTAGACATCTAACCAATCATTTATTTGCGTGTCATCAGTGTTCTTACTCTTCTACAAACCACTGTACACTTGCTTTGCAAAAGCATCTAAACTTGGGTCTCTTGCGCCCATAAGTAGCAATACGCAATCATCTGTAAGATGTGGCTTTAATGCTGTAACCAATTGGTTTCTATCTTCTACAAAAAAGGCATTTTTACCTTTCAATTTAATATCTTCAATTAAATCATTGGCACTAATATCTTTTACAGCAGTACCGCCAGCGTAAAAAATTTCGCTCATCCAAATTTCATCTTGCGGTCTTAAAGTTTTGCTTATTTCTTCTACAAAATCTTTGCGTAAAAAACGTGTAGGTCCATAACCATGCGGCTGAAACCAAGCAATTACTTTGGTTGCCAAAGGTTGTGTACTAGCAATAGCTGCAGCTACTTTTGCAGGGTTGTGTGCGTAGTCATCTATCACCCAAATATTGCCCTTTTTACCAAGCACTTGGTTGCGCCTGTAAATGCCTTTGTATTGTGCAATAGCTTTGCTACAAACCTCTAAACTTACCCCTAATTGATTGGCAACTGCTACTGCCGCCAAAGCATTTTGCATGTTGTGTTTGCCTATAGCTAAAAGCTTAAAATTTACATCGTTTATTTTAAAACTAATACCCAATTCTTCTTGCAAAAAGTTAGTGGCTTTATAGCCTGCCTCAACATTTGTAGAAGAAAAATCTTGTGCTGTATTTTGTGAAAAAGGTGCTGCCAATTCATGCGAAGCATTTACTACAAAACGTTGCGAATGGTTTTTAAATGTTTGAAAAATAGTTTGCAGTTCGCTAATTTCTTTGTGGTCTTTATCAAGGTTTAGTAATAACCCAATTTCAGGATGATAATTAACGATAGAGCCATCACTTTCATCTGCTTCTATTACCAATAAATTGCCTTTACCTACAAAAGCATTGCCTATTTTACCTTGTTCTTGTAAGCACACCAAACCTGCACCACTTATAATGCTTGGTTGCAAGCCGGCCACTTCTAAAATATCAAACAACATGGCAGATGTAGTGCTTTTACCACTTGTACCACCAACGGCTATCGTGCGTTTATCGTTACTAATTAATGTTAACAATTGCGACCTAGTAATGATAGGAATATGTAAGCTTCTAGCCTTTATAATTTCTACATTAGTTTCTTCAACGGCAGTTGAAATAACTATCAATTGTGTGGCTTCGTTAATGCCACTACCATCTTGCAAAAAACAATTGATGCCTTCAGCTTCTAGCTTCGCTTTTGTATCGTTGGGTGTACCTGGCTCAAAATATCTATCGCTACCAGTTACAGTTTTGCCAATGCCCGATAAATATTGCGCAACAGCACTCATACCTGTGCCTGCAACGCCTATAAAATGAAACCGCTTATAATTATTGATTGAATGATTTTCCATGACTATCTAGAAAGAAAATATTGTTTAAAAGATTCTAATTCCTGCATTTCTACTTTAATAAATTTATTGAATAGTAATTCACCTACCTGACTTTTTAATGCGGATATACCAACGTCTATTAATCGCAAACCCTTGGGCGTTAATAAAATATTATCAAACTTATCACCGCTTATATTTGATGGTCGGCTTAAATCTCTATGAACAAAACCAGCATTGTGCAATTGCTTTAATTCATCTTCAAAAACCTCTAACCACAGTTCTCTTTTTTCCACTTCATAACTTCTAAAATCTATTGGGTAAATTCGTTCCATTACCAAAATATCCCATTGTTCCGTTTCATTAAAATCTAACCTTACAAACTTCACAACAAGGTCATTAACAGTATTAGCAAATTTCATTTTTTCTGCTTCACTACCAATATCACTTCTTGTATCATTTGTAAATATTTTGGCTACCTCTGTTTCATTAAGTGCAACAACAGTGTTATTGGCACCATAGCTTAATTGATTGGGATAATACTTTTTCATAACACACAATTTTAAATGATTACTACATCAAAACAATCACCATTAATCAGCGGATAATTTACTTTTTCAATCCGCCTACCAATATTGTAATCATATTTTCTTCTAGTTCTTTGCCGTTAATTTTCACCTTACTTCTATGCCAACTTTCTATGCCGCTAACTGCGTGTAACAGTATTAAAACAGCCGTTGGTGCATCTATTTTTTTTATTTCCTTTTTGGCAATGCCGTGTTCTATTATGGCTGCAAAACGCTTTCTAAAAGTGCGCCTTTGGCTCTGAAAATTTGATAAATAAGGCTCGCTCAAATGTTTCCATTCTCTATCGCTTACATACACTTCATCGTAATGCAACACCATGCTTGTAATTAAAAAGCGTAATAGCTTTTCTATTTTTTGAATACTGTTGGTAGCTTCGGCTTCAATTTCATCCATTGTTTGCATATAACGGTTTGCTACCTCAAAGCAAATAATATGTAACAATTCGCTTTTACTGTGAATATGGTTGTACAAACTTGCCGCCTCTACACCTACCACTTCTGCTAGTTCACGCATACTAGCCGCTTTAAAACCTTTTTCTTTAAATAAGGCGGCAGCATTGGTAATAATCACTTCTTTCCTACTGTGATTGTTATTGGTTTTTATTCGTCCCATGAGGTCAAAAATACACTAACACTCGTTGGTGCTAATGAATGTTTTACCTTAGTTTTAAATTTTTAGGGCAAATGGTATAGTTTTGCGCCGTAAAAATTAATGAAAATATAACAAATAAAACAATTTATGTCTTTAGTAGTATTAGGTTCTATGGCTTTTGATGCAATAGAAACGCCATTTGGAAAGAGTGATAAAATTATTGGTGGTGCAGGAACTTTTATAGCATGGTGTGCATCCAACTTTGTACCAGTAAAACAAATAAGCGTTGTTGGTGGCGATTTTCCTCAAGCAGAATTAGACATTTTAACGGCTCGTAACGTAGCGCTAGAGGGCGTTCAAATAAAAAAAGATGAGAAAACTTTTTTTTGGAGCGGCCGCTACCACATGGATATGAATTCTCGTGACACTTTAGTTACCGAACTAAATGTGTTGGCAAATTTTCAACCAATTGTTCCTGAAAGCTACCAAGATTGCGAGTTTCTAATGCTGGGCAATTTGGCACCATCTGTACAGTTAAGCGTTATCAACCAACTTAAAAACAAACCAAAACTAGTGGTGCTAGATACCATGAACTTTTGGATGGATATTGCTTTAGACGATTTAAAAGCCGTGTTGAAACATGTAGACGTATTGATGGTAAATGATAGTGAAGCAAGGCAGTTAAGCGGTGATTATTCGTTGCTACGTGCTGCGCAAAAAATTCATGAGCTAGGGCCCAAATTTGTTATCATTAAAAAAGGTGAACACGGTGCATTGTTATTTCATGAAGATAAAGTGTTTGCTGCACCAGCATTGCCATTAGAAGAAGTATTTGACCCAACAGGCGCTGGCGATACGTTTGCAGGTGGCTTTATTGCCCACATTGCAAAAACCAAAGACATTAGTTTTGAAAACATGAAAACAGCCATTATTGTAGGTAGTGCTATGGCAAGTTTTGCAGTTGAAAAATTTGGCACACAACGCTTACGCGAAATTTCGGTGAGCGATATTCACGACCGTGTGCAGCAGTTTGTACAGCTAGCTACTTTTGATATTAGCCTTGTGTAATTATCTAATAAATAAATATTACTTTAGGGTATGAAAAATTTCAGACCTTTTTAATTTAATTTATGACAAGTTTTTTATTGCAAGCATTGAATGATTTTGGTATAATAAAAGAACTTTTAGAAAAGCAGAAAATAGATTATGATAATAATAAAACAATCCTAATAATCTATTCTCTAGTTACAACTTTAAATATAGTTGCCATTGTTATTAATTACATCGTTCAGCTTAAAATTAAGAATGCAGACAAAAAAATTCACGCATTTAAAATACGAGAAGATAAAAGAATAGTTATCTATGAACAAATTTATCAGATTTTGGATTCTATAGTTGATTTAAATCCTCAAAATGAACAACAAGAAATATTGACAAAAATTACTGAGGTTGAAAAAATCATAGCAACTAAAAATATCTACATAGACAAACAAATTAAAAAAGTAACTACCAATTTTCTAGACTATGCTAAAGAAATTATAACTCAGCCAAGAAAAAGATCGTATGAAAGGTCTGCTAAATTTTTAGAAACCTTTAAGAGTGAGTTTAATAAATAACATGTGAAAATAATTATCCCTAAACATTTTAAGGCTCAAAACGTTGAAGAATTTTTAATCTCAATTGAACAGATTTTTTCCTTTAACAACAAAATGTTATCTAATGTTAGACTGGACGTTTCTAAACTAGAAAAAGCAAATATTTTAAATATTCTATTGATATACAAAATAATCGACTATTCATATAACAACTATTGCTTTGAAAAACTTGAGTTATCTGCAAATCCTAGTTTTATGAGTAAAGTGGAAGAATTTGGATTCAAAAGTTTATTTGACGCATTTATGTCAAATAAGGATATCACAGAAAAAGAATACAAAAAGCTCGAAATAAAAACAGACCTGAATTTAATAATAGCACCACAAGCATTACTAAGGAATTCAAATTTTTCATCTATATTCTTAAGAGAAAAATTTTTACCACAAATTGAAAAATACTACCAAAATAGAGAAAAGGAAACAAACTTAATCTTTACTTGCTTTAGTGAGATTTTATTAAATTTCTGGGAACACGCTGTCAATGATACTAAATCAATCTTAGTAGCAAGTGGTAATGACGATAGAATTGAAATTGCTTGTGCTGACACTGGAAATGGTTTAATATCAACTTTAAAAAACTGCCCAGAATATTGTAAATTCGACGAAATTGACCTCATAAAAAAGGCATTTGAAAAAGGTGTAACCTCACAAAGAAAATCGAATCATATGGGTTACGGCCTTTGGCTTATTCAAAAGCTTGTTGAAATTAATGAAGGTAGACTTTTCGTATTTTCAGAGAGATATTTTTTTAAAAATGATTTTGGCAAAATTTTAACCGGTAAATGTGGAAATTGGCGTGGTACTATTGTTTATATGTCAATACCTTTAAAAAATTGTAAAACAATTTCAGATATTCCTGAATTGCGAAACGAAAAAAGTATTAATTCTGTACTTGTAAATTTTAAATAAAATTTTATGAAAATTGATTTTGCTAAACACGGTCCTATAATAAGTGAAAAAGAAACAGGCGAAGAAATATATTTAGAGATAAAAAAAAGTTTAACAGTCAATGGAAGCAAAATTGAAATTGACATGTCTAAAACAAAAACTATGGCTACTTATTGTGCTAAACAAATATTTGGTAGGCTATACTTGGAATTAGGAGCAGAATTTTTTTTTGAGAGGATTATTTTAACTAATGCATCTAATGAACTAAAACTTATCATCAAAATGGGAATTCAAAATGCTTTAGAAGAACTCGAAGAAGCTTAATTAACCTCAATTCAAATTCAAATTGAAATAATAGGACACAGTTCTCAAAAAGAGAGTATTATCTTCATATAAATATATCACCGCATGAAAAAAATACAATGGTTGCTTGCATTGCCGCTTGCATTTGCAGCAATAAATGGCTGTAAAGACAAAGCCACAACTACTCAAAAATTTATTGAAACTGCCAATATGGATAGTTCGGTAAAACCTAGTGATGACTTCTTTCTATTTGTAAATGGCAAATGGATTAAGAACACCGAAATACCTTCTACAGAATCTGGTGTTGGTGCTTTTTTAGATTTGTATAATCGTACAAAAGCCAACCTTAAAACCATTTTAGAAGATGTATCTAAAGGTGGGCAAAGTGCAGGTAGTATAGAACAAAAAGTAGGCGATTTTTATGCTTCAGGTATGGATTCTGCTACTATTGAAAAGCTTGGCTACGAACCTTTAAAGCCAACATTTGCAAGCATTGCAGCTATTAAAGATGCCAAAGGTGTTATGGGTTTTCTTGGTACACAACTTACTGAAAACAGTGGCTTATTATTTCAACCGTATGTGGCTGCAGATGATAAAAATAGTAGCATGAACATCTTGGTATTTTATCAAGGTGGCTTGGGTATGCCAGATAGAGATTACTATGTAAAATCTGACCCTGCAACAGTTGCTATTCAAAAAGCTTATCAAACCTATGTGCAAAAAGCTTTGCAACTAACAGGTAGCGATTCTGTAACGGCTACCAAACAAACACTAGCCATTTACAACTTAGAAAAACAAATAGCACTTAGCCATAAAACCAATGTAGAGCTTAGAGATCCGCAAAGCAATTACAATAAAAAAGCCATTGCAGATTTACAAAAAGCAATGCCAACATTCGATTGGGTAACGCTAACTAAAACATTGGGTGCAAAAGTTGATTCAGTTAATGTGAGTCAGCCCGCTTTTTATGCTAAAATAAATGAGTTGCTAACTACCACACCTATTGATGTATGGCAAGCCTATCTTAGGTTTCATACCATAAGTAATACAGCAGCAGCATTAAGTAGCAGCTTTGTAAATGCTCGCTTTGATTATCAAAAAGCGCTAACTGGTCAGCAAAAAATTAAGCCACGTTGGGATAGAATGTACCGCATGACTGATGGCAACCTTGGCGAAGCATTAGGCCAATTGTACGTGAAAAAATACTTTACAGAAGATGCTAAAAAACGCATGTTGGAACTAGTAAATAATCTTGGTTTGGCTTTTGAAAAAAGAATTAACGACCTAGATTGGATGAGCGATACTACCAAGCAAAAAGCAAAAGATAAACTGCATGCTTTTTTAAAGAAAATTGGTTATCCAGAAAAATGGCGTGACTACAGTAAAGTAACTATTGATAGAAGCAAATTCTTTGAAAACCTAACGGCTTGTGCCAAAAATGAATTTGCATACCAAATGAGCAAAGTAGGTAAGCCTGTAGATAAAACAGAATGGGGCATGACGCCACCAACCATTAATGCCTACTACAATCCTACGTTTAACGAAATTGTTTTTCCTGCTGGCATTTTACAGTTTCCTTTCTTTGATCCTAATGCAGATGATGCGATTAACTATGGTGGTATTGGTATGGTAATAGGTCACGAAATGACACATGGTTTTGATGACCAAGGTGCACAATACGATAAAGATGGTAATCTTAAAAACTGGTGGGCTAAAAGCGATAGCCTACAATTTGTAGCTAAAAGCAAACGTGTAATTGACTTGTACAATAGCTTCACTGTGTTAGATACAGTACATATAAATGGCGCATTAACTACAGGTGAAAACATGGCCGACATTGGCGGTATTGCCATTGCTTACAGTGCCTTTAAAATGACCAAACAAGGTAAAGACACTACAAAAATTGATGGCTTTACACCAGACCAACGTTTCTTTATTTCATTTGCCCAAATATGGCGCGGCAAAGAAAAAGATGAAAGCATGAGGCAGTCAATTAATACCGATCCACACTCACCATCATCTTGGAGAGTTTTAGGACCATTGATGAATTTTACACCGTTTTACACAGCATTTAATGTAAAAGAAGGCGATAAAATGTTTAAGCCAGAAAAGGACAGAATAAAAATTTGGTAACCTATATTTTAAAAGCATCAACAATAAAAGTTGGTGCTTTTTTATTTCCTTTTAAGTTATAAAACAAGGTAAAATGTAAGCATCATTTCAAAATGTAGTTTGGAAAGAAGATGAATTGTATGTGGCACAATGCCTTAATGTAGATATATCAAGCTTTGGCGAAACAAAAGCAGAAGCATTAAGCAATTTAGAAGAAGCTTTAGAATTGTACTTTGAAGATGTTTCGTTTGATGAAGCAACCATTATTGAGAACCCTGAAATTATTTCTACAGAATTAGAACTTGCCTAAACTATATTCATCAGACGATGTTTTAAAAATGTAGCAGCGAAACGGGTTTCATTTCGTCTCACAAAAAGGTAGCCACATTAAATACAGAAAATTAGGAACCCCTACTCTAACAGTAATTATACTAGCAGAAAAAAAGGTTATCGCTAATGGAACGCACACATCAATAATTCGCCAATCCAATTTTACCTAACAAGATTTAGCAAAATAAATTTTGGCATAAAACATTTTACCTTATACATTCGCACCGCAAATGACAACAATAAAGAACATAAAGAGTACTAAGAAACACATCCTAAACGGGAAGTAGCTTATCTTTTTATGTACCTAACAACATACTAAGAGCCTTCCCAAAACGGGGAGGTTTTTTTTATGCCCACATCACCTAAAGAGGTGAAAAAAAACTTTAATTATTTTATTAACAAACAAAAAACAAACAAACATGAAAGTAGCAGTAGTTGGTGCCACAGGCTTGGTAGGTACCAAAATGTTGCAGGTTTTAGCAGAAAGAAATTTTCCAGTAACTGAATTAGTACCAGTTGCATCTGAACGTTCGGTAGGCAAAACCGTAGAATTTAAAGGCAATAAATACAAGGTTGTAAGTATGGCCGATGGTATTGCTGCAAAGCCCGCTGTTGCTATATTTTCTGCTGGTGGCGGCACTAGTTTAGAGTGGGCGCCACAATATGCTGCTGCTGGCATTACGGTAATAGACAATAGTAGTGCTTGGCGCATGGATCCAACTAAGAAATTGGTAGTACCAGAAGTAAATGCTTACGTATTAACTGCCGAAGATAAAATTATTGCCAACCCTAACTGCAGCACTATTCAAATGGTGGTGGCCTTGCAACCCTTACATACTAAATACAGCATTAAACGTGTGGTAGTAAGCACTTACCAAAGTGTTACTGGTACTGGTAAAGCTGCGGTAGATCAATTATTTAACGAACGCAAAGGTGTTGAGGGTTCTATGGCTTACAAGTATCAAATAGACTTGAACGTGATACCACAAATTGACGTTTTTTTAGAAAATGGCTACACCAAAGAAGAAATGAAAATGGTGAAAGAAACTTGCAAAATAATGCAAGATGACAACATTAAAGTAACCGCTACTACAGTACGTATTCCTGTGGTGGGTGGCCATAGCGAAAGCGTAAATGTAGAGTTTGAAAATGAGTACAACCTTGATGAAGTAAAAGCATTGTTAAGCAAGGCACCGGGTGTGGTATTGCAACAAAATGATGCGGCACAATTTTACCCAATGCCATTATGGGCACACGAAAAAGACGAGGTGTTTGTAGGCCGCTTACGTAGAGATGAAACGCAACCAAAAACACTAAACATGTGGATTGTGAGCGACAACTTACGCAAAGGTGCTGCTACAAACGCAGTGCAAATTGCCGAGTACTTAACTGGTAAAGGTTTATTGTAAAATATACGTTGATAGCAAATAAAAAACGTTGGTTGCACATTGCTATCAACGTTTTTGTTTTTTATGTGTGGTTAATGTTTAGCACTACTTTTTTGGGCGATGGTAGTGCGAAATGTAATGTAGTAAGAACCCCCGCTTAAAAGAAAATGCGGCACTAAAACTAAATAGTTACAAGCATTTAACGAGTGGTACTTATTTGTGCAGTACTTGCGCCCTTTCTAGCCTATCGTTAATGGCTTTGCCTAGCCCTTCATCGGTAAAAATTTCGGCAATAATTACATCGTAATCTTTAGCATCTAGCAGTCGCATTACTTTAAACAAATGTTGCGCAGCTTCGGCCAAACTACCATTTGCAGATAACAAGTATTGCTGCGCTTTGGGCAAGCCATCGTAATACGTATTTAAGCCAATAATGGCTACTTTTTTATCTGCAAACGCATCTAACAATGCACTTACATTGCCACGTATTAAAGGTGTGGTTGTGGCATAATGGCTTTTTAGTTGCCCGGGTGTTAGCGGCCTATGTGTAGCAGCAGGTAACTGCACCTTAGTACCTATCACGGCTTCTATTGCTTCAATACTTACACCACCCACACGATGCACTACAACTGCATCATGTATCACTTCTACAATGGTAGATTCTACACCTACCGTACAAGCACCACCATCTAAAATATACGATATGCGGCCACTTAGGCCATCGTACACATGCTGTGCGGTTGTAGGGCTTACGTAGCCAAACACATTGGCACTTGGTGCCGCCAAAGGAAATGGCAATTGCTGCAATAGTTGCAACGTTAACGCATGGTTGGGCATACGAACCGCCACTTTGGGGCTACCTGCTGTAACCAAATCTGGCACTATGGGCAGTTTGGGCAAAAGCAATGTAAAAGCACCAGGCATTAAGGCATTTGCAAGTGTTTGGGCCAAGTTGCTCAAGATGGCGTATTGTGCTATTGCTGCAATGCTGCCCACATGTATAATTAGCGGATTAAAACGTGGTCTATTTTTAGCTTCAAATATTTGCACCACGGCTTTTTCATCTAGCGCATTGGCAGCTAAACCATACACAGTTTCAGTTGGTATTGCTACCAATTGCCCTTGTTGTAAAATACTTGCTGCTGCTTGCACATCTGCGCCAATGATTGTTTGCATAAATACCTTGCTAAAGTCGCAAAAATACTAGGTTGTGGCGGTTTATTGGTAATAGGTGGTGGTGGTTTACTGGTAATAGATTATAAATGCCAATACAACCTACAAAAAACATCGCCTAGCCAGTTTCTACATATCAATTTATCTTTATCCACAAAAGAGCCTCATTATGTTAATAAATATTAAAAAACACCGTGTCACTTTTTAAATAAGCTTTTTTAATTTGCTTTAAAATAAAATCAAAACAATTATGGCAACAACAAACACAACTGAAAAAACACAACGTGAACACTACGACTATAAGAACATAGTAACCTATATAACCGAAAGTAAAACTGCGTTAATAAACGCTGCCCAGCCAGATATAGCACCCAAGCTAGCTGAAATAGGTTATACAAGTACTGAGATTACAGCCAAACTACAAGAACTGGAAACCTTAGAAACACTTAACGTAGTACAGAAAAAAGAATATGGCGAGCAATACAATGCTACTACTAGTTATACTGCTACAGAAAATGCACTACACAAAACGTATATTAATAACCTTACTATTGCTAGGGTGGTATTTAAAAACGATGTGGGAGCCCAAGTAGCACTAGCCCTAAATGGCGAACGTAAAAAAAGCAAAAGCGGCTACCAAGCAGAAGCTTTGCAGTTTTATAAAGGCATATTACTAAACACCACTTACAAAACAGCATTAGCAGTAAGAGGTATTACCGAGGCTATTGTAACAAGCCAAAAAACTGGTTTTGAAGGCTTGAGCGACCTTTCAGCAGACCAAAAGAAAGAAACAGGTGAGGCACAAGCAGCTACTAAAAAACGAGACTACGCTTATGATATATTTGACGAGTGGATGAGTGACTTTAAGAAAATGGCTATTGTAGCCCTAAGCGATAGCCCACAATTACGTGAAAAACTTGGTTGGAAAGAATAAAGCGTAAAAAATAGTACGCCCCCTAATGATAAAAGCCTGCATTGCAGTAGCAATGTGGGCTTTTTCTTTAAAAAATGGCAAAGGGCAAACGCTTATCCATTTTTATATGCCCCTCACCCATTTTTGAGTGACCCTCAGCCATTTTTGAGTGACCCTCGCCCATTTTTGAGTGACCCTCGCCCATTTTTGAGTGACCCTCACCTATTTTTGAGTGCCCCTTAGCCATTTTTGAGTAACCCTTAGCCATTTTTGAGTGACCCTTAGCCATTTTTGAGTGACCCTCAGCCATTTTTGAGTGACCCTCATCTCTTAGACCTTGAAGGTTATTTTAAACCTTCAAGGTCTTAAGACCCTTAGCCATTTTCGTCGGCTAAAACTTCATACGATAAACCTGACAGGTCTTGAAGACCTGTCAGGTTTTGTAAATACTGCACCATAAAATCGCTTTCAAACCTATTG
>JASGCX010000036.1:26849-38989 GCA_030053925.1 Flavobacterium sp. | reverse complement strand
GAATTTGCGCAAAAAAAAGCAAAACTTGAAGGAAAACTTGAAGGAAAGATTGAAGTTATAAAACAAGGAAGAAAATTAGGGCTATCAAACTCCGACCTTTCAAAATTAACAGGACTAACAGAAAAAGAAATTGAAAACCTCTAGCACTGCACTTATGCTAACATTGATTTGTGCAACTTTAAAACCAAAGAGGGCCTACCTAATTGTAGTAATGGTGTTTGGCATTTTGGTTGTGTTTGGCAATTTTTTTTGAGCAATAAAAAAGAAGATAGCAAATAAACCTACCTTCGAAAGCTAGAGACGCTATTGAGGAAAAATACTTACAACATTATTTGATAGCTTTGGCAATTGTATCAATGAAATAAAAACGTAAAAGTTTGTAAGGATTATTTGCGACACTCGTACTTAGTAGCAAAATAATCAAATCAATGAAACAGATTTTATCGATACTAGTTTTTATCGCCGCATCAATTAGTATTTCCAATGCGCAAAATATAAAGTTTAATAGCACAGATGGCGTTGCCATTAAAGGCTACGATGTAGTGGCTTATTTTAAACAGCAACAAGCTGTTGTAGGTAGCAATGCATTTATAACAGAATGGAGCGGCAGTAAATGGAAGTTTGCAACGCAAGCTAATTTAGACAGTTTTAAACTTGCCCCTCAAAAATATGCGCCTCAGTATGGTGGTTACTGCGCCTATGGTTGTAGCGACAATCATTTAGCACCAACAGACCCCAATGCTTGGACGATTGTGAACGACAAATTGTACCTAAACTATAACTTAAAAGTGAAAGGCTTTTGGGTAAAAGATACCACCAACTTAATTAAAAAGGCAGACGAATTATGGCCTTCGCTAAACAAATAAATTGCCACAAACAAATAAATAGAAAACCATGAAAACCGTTATACTCGCAATTATAGCCACCATATTTACAATTGGTGTGCAAGCACAAACTGCCACTAGAGTTAAAGAGTTTAACCTCGAAAAAGGCCTGGCTATTCAAGGCTACGACCCCGTAGCGTATTTTACCCAAAACAAAGCTGTAAAAGGCAATAAACAGTTTGCCGCAACAGTAGAAGGCGTTACCTACAATTTTTCTAGCGCAGCTAATAAAGACTTGTTTGTAAAAGAACCTAAAAAATACGAACCGCAATATGGTGGATGGTGTGCTTATGCAATGGGTGCAACCAACGAGAAAGTAGAAATAGACCCTGAAACTTTTAAAATAGTTGGTGGCAAATTGTACTTGTTTTATCACAGTTGGGTAAACAATACGCTTACCAAATGGAACAAAGACGAAGGCACATTAAAGCCAAAAGCCGATGCTAATTGGGCAACAAAACTTTAGTAAACCACATTTAAAATAATTTATCTCATTTCATCCCGATGGCTATCGGGGTACAAATTTAAAACTAACCATCATGAACAAAGTAACTACCATTGCATCTTGGCTTTTGCGCATTGCAGCAGCCGTTATTTTACTACAAACCTTGTACTTCAAGTTTACTGGTAATCCAGAATCGGTAGAGTTATTTACCAAACTAGGTGTAGAGCCTTGGGGCCGTATTGGCACTGGCGTTATTGAATTAATTACAGGCATTTTGCTACTTATGCCTGCAACAGCTTTTATAGGTGCTTTTATAGGTATTGGGCTAATGGCAGGTGCCATACTATCGCATCTTACCGTTATTGGCATTGAATCTAAAGGCGATGGTGGCCAATTGTTTATGCTTGCAATTGTGGTATTGGTATGCTGTTTAGCAATATCAATAATTCATAGAAAAGAAGGCATTGCCTTGTACAATAAACTAATAAAAAAGAACTAACTCATGCGTTTTGCACTACTTGTATTGGTAATTATTTTTTTAGCACCTTCGGCAAATGTACTAGCCCAAGGTTGTAGCGATGCGGGTTTTTGTACCATTGGTAGTATTAAACCACAAGGTGCCGATTCGCTTAATCCTAAAAAGCAGCATCTTACAGTTTTGCTGCCATTTGGTTTAGGCGATGAAGGAGTAATAGTGTACACACCAGGTATTCAATACGATGTAAGGTTTAATAAACAATGGGCCTTACAAGCTAGGCTAACCGCTAATTACGCAACAGGTAGTTTAGGCAATGCAACAGGTTTAGGCGATATTTTTTTAGCAACAACTTACAGCCCTGTTACCAAACATACATGGAAAACGGCTTTTACATTTGGTACAAAACTGCCTTTAAACAATAGCAATATTACTACTAACGGTAAGCCTTTACCATTGCAATACCAAAGCAGTTTGGGTACGGTAGATGTAATATTAGGTGCAAGTATTACCAATAAAAAATGGCAATTGGCTACAGCTTATCAGCAACCAATTACAGGTAGTAATGGAAATACGTTTTTGCCAGAGTATTGGGGTACTGTGGATGCCGCAAAATTTTCGCAGGGTAACAATTTTAAACGTAAGGCAGACGTTTTATTAAGAGCCAGTTACAACTTTTTTGCTACAAAGCAGTGGAAAGTTAATGGTGGTTTGCTAGGTGTTTATCATTTGGGTAAGGATACTTATACCAATGCGCTAAATCAACAAATGAGTATTAATGGCTCCGAAGGATTAACACTTAACGGCACGTTTGCGCTTTGGTATCAAGCTAGTAAAAAAATAACTTTAGGTATTACAGGTGGTGCACCATTTGTAGTGCGTGATGTAAGGGCAGATGGATTGACACGTTCTTTTGTTGTTTCGCCAGAATTAATTTTTCAATTATAATATCTAAGCAGCCATTTTCCTAGTACATACACAAACAATACAACAGTAGTTATACCGCCTAACATTTCAGTCTATGATATTTTTTCAACTCACACAGCAATTACAAGCATTACAGCAATTACTAGTGGTACTAAGTAATCAACAATATGCTCAAAAGGTAAACCATCTTGGTAAAGCAAGTATTGGCGGCCACACAAGGCATGTTATAGAGTTATTACAATGTGCTATACAGGGCTATAGCAATGGCAAAGTAGATTATGTAAATAGAAAAAGAAACTTGGCACTAGAAAATGATAGGCTGCTTGCTATAGATGAATTACAGGCACTGCAAACGCAAATGGTATTGCCAGATAAACTATTAACCATGGTGGTAGATGAAATTGATAATACCGCTTCACCAACCGTAAGTACCACCTATTTAAGAGAAATGGTGTACAATACAGAACATGCCATTCATCATTTAGCCTTAATAAAAGTGGCTTTAATAGAAATGCAATTAGAGGTAGTAGATGATAATTTTGGCATGGCATATTCAACCATTAAATATAAAGCTACCCAAACCAACTAATACAATGAAAGTATCTATTTTATTGTGTTTGTTGATGTTTACTGCTGCAAATTGTGTGGCTCAAGTAAACGATAGCAGCCGCATTTATTTTACTACAGCAGTAGGTACTTTTTTGCCGCAATCTTCTTTTGCAAATGCGTATCAAAATTCATTGGCTTTAAATTCTGGCATTGAATATCGATTTGGTAAAACTGTATTTGTTCAGTTTGTACTCGATTTTAATGCCGTTAAATATAATCAGCAAATTAAAGATGCAGCTTCTAACTATCTTTTTCAAAATACCAATAGCTCAGTATTTTTAGCCGGTGGAAATATTGGCAAAAATATTGCGCTAATTGCATCTAAGAAATTGTTTGTGTCGCCTTATATTGGCATAGGTTATGCAAATATTGGTGAACCAAGATTAAGCGTAAACACCACCACAGGCATTGTATTGCAAGATGTAACAAGAATGCAAGGCATTTACTTAAAAGAAGGATTAAGACTAGGTTTTAATACTACATCTAAAATATTGCAAACCATTTATTTTGATGCCTCGTTTTGGTCTGCCAATATTAATGTACAAAATAGTAAGCCCAAAGCATTTACTATTTTGTTAGGTACAAGAGTGGGTTTTTGATAAAAATTATATGTATGTGTACTGTTGCTTTTTTGCCTTACAACAACAAATTTTATTTCGCCTCGTTAAGAGATGAAAGCCCAAAACGAGAACAAGCTTTGCCACCAACCATTTATAACATAGATGGTATAGAAATACTAGCGCCCTTAGATGGATTGGCAGGCGGTACGTGGGTAGGTGCAAGTGCGTTTGGCAATATTGTAATACTACTAAATGGTGCCTTTGAGAACCATGAACGAGCCGATAGGTATGTAATGAGCCGAGGGGTAATTGTAAAGAATTTATTAGCTCAACAGCAGCCTGTTGCAGCTTGGCAGTTAATTGATTTACAAAATATTGAACCATTTACGTTGGTGGTATGGCAGCAGCAATTATTATACGAATTGGTTTGGGATGGTCAGCAAAAACACTGGCAGCAGTTAGCAATTACAAAGCCACGTATTTGGTCATCATCAACATTGTACAATGTTGCAGCCAAGCAACAACGTAAAGCTGCATTTCAACATTGGTGGGCTACAGGGCCCTCTGTTTCTAAGCAATCTTTGCTCAGTTTCTTTGCATCTAGAGTAGATCTGCAGAACGGTTTTTTAATTAATCGGTCGCCTACAATGCAAACTTTAAGTTTTACTTTTTTAACGCAAGATGCAGCTACAACTACATGCTATTACCACAATTTTTTAAATGCAACTTGCAGCACAAAGCAACTAGCACTTAAACATTTAACCTTAGCACTTTAATGCTTTTTGCAGATGTTATTTAAACTCAAGTCTTTTTATATCAAGTTGCGCAGTTGGGAATATTGGCCCATGTGGGTGGTGTATTTTCCTTTGGGTTTTTATTACACCTACTTAGCAATTCGTGCAAGGTCTTTCTTCTTCTTTTCTGCTTCAAATCCAAGCATAGAAACAGGCGGTATGTTTTTTGAAAGCAAATGGAGCATTTTTAAATTAATGCCTAGCAGCTATTATCCTGCAACTATTTTGATAGAGCCAAAAACCGAATTAGCTGTTATTGAAGCTCAATTAATTGCTGCCGATATTCATTTTCCAATAATTGCAAAACCAGATAGGGGCGAACGTGGTTGGTGTGTAAAAAAACTACATCACTTAACACAACTTGCACAATACATGGCCCAAACACCCATCCCTTTTTTAATACAGGCTTATGTAAATTATCCCGTTGAGTTGAGTATATTTTACTACCGACATCCAAATAGTGCCAATGGAACAATTACATCGGTAACTTACAAAAAATTATTGTCAGTAGTTGGCGATGGCTTCTCTACAATAGCAGCTTTGATGCATAAAAACGACCGAGCTTTTTTACAGTATCAACGGCTAAAAAAAGATACGCAGATTAACTTAAATGAAGTGTTGCCATTTGGTGAAGAACGTGTGTTAGTGCCTTATGGTAATCATGTGCTAGGTACTATGTTTGTTAATTTCAATCACATGATAGACGAGGCTTTAATCCAGTCAATTGATACAATTAGTAAGAACATTCAAGGCTTTTATTTTGGTAGATTCGATTTGCGTTGTGCTAGCATTGAAGACCTTAAACAAGGCAAAAACTTTGCTATTTTAGAGCTCAATGGTGCAGGTGCAGAACCTGCACATATTTATCACCCAGGCTTTTCGTTTATTGAGGCCCAAAAAGTATTAATGCAGCATTTTAAAATGTTGTTTGATGCTGCAAAAGCCAATCAAAAAGCGGGTGTGCCATTTATGTCTTATCAATCTTACAAGCACACCAAGCAACTTGAAAAAGCGTTTAAACAACAAGCCCTACAAGCATGAGTAGCATAGGTATTTTAATAGGGTTTTACGGCTATCTATTTCCAGGTAATATCAACTTAATGGTAGTGCAATTGTACACAAGCAAGCAATATCAATTGTTAAGCATAATGCTGCTATTAATTGTACTGTTCGAAACCATGTATTGTGCAGGTTCACTTTATTTTTTAGGAAGTTTACAAACCAATACAAAATGGTATTCAATTATTGAATTAATCTCGTTTACACTTATTTTAATAATGGGTTTATGGATGGTATTTGAGAATAAAAAAGATGCCAAAATTACACAACAAAATACGTTGTATAGAGGTGTTTTTAGCATGATTGTTCACCCACAGCAAATACCATTTTGGATTGTAGTTGGTGTGTTGCTAAATGAACTGATAAAATTTGATTCGAACCTAACTTCGCTATTACCATTTGTTGCATTTAATGCCTTAGGCACACTTTTAATGATGATTTGCTACATGTTGCTTGGCAATAAATTGATACATTATTTTCATTTAAACCTAGCACAGATTAATAAAGTAATGGGCGGCTTTTATATACTGCTTGCTTTGTACCATTTAACATCGCTAATCATAAATCACAAACCATAAATCTGAAACCCCAAACTTCAAACCCCAAACTCCAAACTCCAAACCTCAAACCCCAAACTCCAAATCCCAAACCCCAAACCCCAAACCCCAAACCCCAAATCCCAAACTCCAAACCCCAAACTCCAAACCCCAAACCCCAAATCCCAAACTCCAAACCCCAAACCCCAAACTCCAAACCCCTATTGCTTGGCTTGATACTATAATTTTCAAATAGAAAGTGCAAACTAATTTTCCTCTTTTAGCAACCTGCAACTTTGGTGGGTGAGGGTTTATCTTCTACATTGCCCAATAAACAACAGAAACTTGCAGTAGTCTGCCTTGGGCGGCACTAAAGCATTAGAGTATTGTGTGGCTGGTAATGCCAATATTTTTTGCCAAAGCCTTAAACAACTGGCTAGTTTTAATTAAAAGTAAGTATGAACATAAAAAAGATTACCACACTAGGTCTACTGAAAGCAAGTGGCTACAAACCGCTGAGTATTAAAGAAGAAGTTCGTAAGAATTTAATTGAGAAAATTAAGCACAAAGAGAACCCATTTATGGGCATTTTAGGCTACGAAGACACGGTAATTCCTGATACAGAAAGGGCATTGTTGAGTAGGCATAATATTTTGTTTTTGGGCTTACGTGGTCAGGCAAAAACACGTATGGCAAGGCAAATGGTAGACCTGCTTAACGAGTACATGCCTGTGGTAGCTGGTACCGAAATAAACGATGACCCCCTGAAACCAATAAGCAAATATGCTAAGGATTTGATTGCAGAAAAAGGCGACGATACACCAATAGAATGGATACATAGAAGCGAACGCTACGGCGAAAAATTGGCCACCCCAGATGTAAGTGTTGCTGATTTAATTGGCGATATTGACCCAATAAAAGCTGCCAACTTGCGACTCAATTTTGCTGATGAACGTGTAATTCACTACGGCATTATACCACGCAGTAACCGTTGCATATTTGTTATAAACGAATTGCCCGATTTGCAAGCAAGAATACAAGTAGCATTGTTTAATATTTTGCAAGAAGGCGATATTCAAATACGTGGCTTTAAGTTGCGAATGTCTTTAGATATTTTGTTTGTATTTACTGCTAATCCTGAAGATTATACCAACCGTGGTAGCATTGTAACGCCACTGAAAGATAGAATTGAAAGCCAAATTTTAACACACTATCCTAAAACTTTGGAAACAAGTTTGGCTATTACAGAGCAAGAAGCCAACCTGCTAGATGTACAAAAAAACTTGGTAGATGTAAGCGACTTGGTGAAACGCTTGATAGAACAAATTGCCTTTGAAGCAAGAACCAACGAATATGTAGATAAGAAAAGTGGTGTGAGTGCAAGGCTTACCATTGCTGCGTTTGAGAACGCAGTAAGTAGTGCAGAACGCAGGGCTATTATTCATTCGGAAGAACATACCCAAGTGTGGATTAGCGATTTAATGGGCATTATACCAAGCATTACTGGTAAAATAGAATTGGTGTACGAAGGCGAACAAGAAGGACCCTATCAAGTATCGGTTAATCTGTTAGAAAAAGCCATAAGAACGCAGTTTGTGCAATATTTTCCTAACCCCGAACAAGCAAAGAAAAAGCGTGCAACTGGTAAGCGTTCGGTAGAAGAGAAAGAACCAGAAAATCCTTACAAACAAATAACACGTTGGTTTGATGCAGGTAATCACTTAGATTTATTTTTAGACATCACAGATGCCCATAAAATAGCTGCTTTGTATAAAGTTGATGGCTTGTACGGCTTTGTAAAAAAGCATTTTCATGCAGCTAACGATAAAGAAAATGCTTTGCTAATGGAATTTGCTCTGCATGGTTTAGCATCTTATTCGTTAATCAGTAAAAAAACTATTGACGGTAAAATAGAGTTTAAAGATTTAATGGGCAGTATAATTAATCTTGGCAACATTAATTTTAACGATGAGGACGACGATTTTAATGAGGATGGTTTTAAGTAGTAGGTTTTAAAACTTAAAAATCTTAAACCTAAAAGCGTAAGTATCCTAAATAAAACTTTAACCTCTAGAATTGCATAAACAACAGCAAGTATCCATTAGCTGCCTTAACTAAAAGCGGCTGTCTCGTACTTTTGAGACAGCCGCTTTTGTTAATTGAGTTAGTCTAAGTTATTTTATGAGCATCCCAATTTTTATGCCGAAAGAAAATGCTAAACCTGGCGATTTACCTGTTCTACCTACTGCGTAGTTAAATGCAGAACCGCCTTCCGAATTGGTATAATAATCATAATTCTGTTTTTTATTATCGGCAGCATAGCCAATACCTATATAAGAGTCTAGTAAAACTTTCTCGTTAAATATCCATTGTTTTCCAAATTCTAATTGTAAAGCAGCAAAAGTTACATTTTGTCTTTCTTTGGTTGCAAAAGCATTTGTGCCTTTATATGCAATTACATTTTCTGAATAGTTACCTAAGTAAAATACTGGTCTAATATATTTTCCTTGTAAAACATGGGTGAGTTTACTAGCACCATAAGAAAAAGTAGGTTGTTTTATAAACTTGTGACCATAACTAGCAAAAAAACCAAATTGGTTTCTTTTTATTTCTTCTGTTATTGTTGTAGTGCCATTGTAGTAATAGTTTGCAATAATATCAGATTTGCCAGCACCAATGATACCAAACGTAATTTCGAAACTATTACCAACCTTGTTTGTTTTTTCGAAACTAATGTCGCTACTACCATACAAAGGGCTAAATAAATTTATTTTAATCGCTTTTTTGAGTTGACCTCTATATAATCCCTCATCTTTCCAGTCATTAGATTTTCCATTTACTTCCTCCTTCTTGCCATTATCAAATTCAATTTTTGCCACCTTTTCTCTTGCAATACTATATGCTGGTCCAGTTAAATTATCAGAAGGGATGTACTTTATCTCACTTGTACCAACTTCAACAATCTTACATTTAATTACTTCACCGTTGGTTTGAATAATTTTGTCTTGTGCTTTTGCACAAAGGCATACCACCAATAATGCAAAAATGGAAAATAGTTTTTTCATGTTGTTAGTTTTATAAATTTTAAGACTTAGTAGACATAAATATAGTTGCACTGAATTTGTTAAAAAAATATTAAGACTATTATTTCGCTTACATAATATTCACTTCTCTTTCTAGTGTAATGCCAAATTTGGCTTCTACCGATTGGATGATTTCTGTTGAAAGGTCAAAAATTTCTTTGCCCGTAGCATTGCCATAATTTACTAAAACCAAAGCCTGCAAAGGATTACAGCCAGCATCGCCTTTGCGAAAACCCTTCCAGCCGCATTGTTCTATTAACCAACCAGCTGCAATTTTATAATGCTTATCATCTACTGGGTAGGCCAAAATTTTCTCACAATCTTCTTTCATAACGTGTAGCCTAAACTTAGAAATTTGTGGGTTTTTAAAGAAACTGCCAGCATTGCCAATTTTTTTAGGGTCGGGTAATTTGCTGCTGCGTATATGGATGATGGCCTGCGAAATAGCTTGAATAGATAAATCTGTAACACCCATTTTTTCAAGTTCTGCATTAATGGCACCATAGCTTGTATTGAAAACAGGCCGCTTGCGCAACTTGTAGGTAACGCTTAAAATGACAAACTGCCCTTTGTATTGTTGCTTAAACACACTTTCTCGGTAGCCAAATTGGCAATCTTGTAAAGAAAATGTTATAGTTTTTTGCTCATGAATGTGATACGCTTCTAGGCAGAAAAAGATGTCTTTAATTTCTACGCCATAAGCACCAATATTTTGCATAGGGCTTGCACCTACATTGCCTGGTATTAAGCTTAGGTTTTCTATACCTGCATAATTATTGGCAATGCAATGTTGCACAAATTGGTGCCAAACCTCACCTGCAGCAGCTTTTACGTAATAATAATCAGCATCTTCATCAACTAATGAGATGCCTTTTAGTTCGTTTTTTAATACAAAGCCATCGAAGTTTTGGGTAAATAAAATATTGCTGCCGCCACCGAGAATTAGTTGTGAGTTTGTAGTTTGAAGTTTGGAGTTATTTAAAAGTTCTGATAATTCATCAACGGTGAAAAAGCTGGCAAAATATTTTGCTAATACATTAATGCCAAAAGTATTATAGGGCTTTAAAGAGATGCTTTGTTGTAGCTGCATGGGTGCAAAATACAAATTTTACAAATTGATGGATAGCACGCTGATTGTTATGCCTTTGTGGCTGATGTGCTAATGTGCTGATGTGATAATGTGCTGATGTGATAATGTGCTAATGTGCTGATGTGATGATGTGCTGATGTGATGATGTGCTAATGTGCTGATGTGATAATGTGCTGATGTGCTAATGTGATGATGTGATGATGTGATAATGTGATAATGTGATGATGTGCTGATGAGATAATGTGCTAATGTGCTGATGTGATAATGTAATTTTCGTTGTGCGTCTTTGTGCCGTTGTGCCGTTGTGGTTACTGTGCCGTTGTGGCTACTGTGGCTACCACCAAAGCAGGTAACTTTAAAAAATATTTACTGACAGAACGGCTTGAAAGTTTATCGGTATTTGGTTTGCTATATATTTACAACGAAAATTTAAAAAAGTTATGAAAACATCGAACTTGGTTTTAATTAGTATTTTAGGTTTTATACTGCTTTTGGGTGGCTGCGTAGGTTGTGGTTCTATCAATTTTCAAAAAAGTGCTACTGCCTTACAGGAAAATGTAAACGAAAAATGGGGTAAAGTACAAAGTGCCTACCAACGTAGAAGCGACTTGATACCAAACCTTGTAAACACTGTAAAAGGTGAAGCAAACTTTGAGCAAACAACACTTACAAATGTGGTAGAAGCAAGGGCAAAAGCAACGCAAATGCAAGTGAATGCAAGTGATTTAACACCTGAGAAATTGAAACAGTTTCAACAAGCGCAAGGTCAAATTTCTCAAGCGTTGGGTAAATTATTGAGCATTACAGAAAACTATCCAAACCTTAAAGCCAATGAAGCTTTCAGAGGTTTGCAAGCACAGTTAGAAGGTACTGAAAATAGAATTAATATTGCTAGAAACGATTATAACGAAACTGTAAAAGATTACAATTCTAAAATTAAATCGTTCCCTAACAACTTCTACAGCGGTTGGTTTGGTTTTAAAGACAAATCTTATTTCCAAGCAGAAGCTGGTAGCGAAAAAGCACCCGAAGTGAAATTTTAAATAGCAGCTCATGTTTCAATTCTTTAAGCGCAAAGCGGCAGATTTATTTACTATTGAGCAGAAAGAACGCATTGTAAATGCTGTAAAAAAAGCCGAACTACAAACAAGTGGCGAGGTGAGAATTTTTATAGAAAGCAAATGCCGTTTTGTAAACCCAATAGACCGAGCCAAAGAATTATTTGACGAACTAAATATGTACAACACCGCAGAACGCAATGCGGTGTTGGTTTACATAGCTATGTCTCATCGTCAGTTGGCTGTGTATGGAGATGTGGGTATTTATAAAAAAACTGGTGCTGCTTTTTGGAACGAGCAAGTGAAAACAATGATTAGCCATTTTAATACTAGCGATTATGTAGAAGGTATTTGTGAAGTGCTGCTTAAAATAGGCAATGCTTTGGCAACACATTTTCCTTACAATAAGGTGAATGATGTAAACGAATTACCTAATGATATTGTATTTGGTAAATAAAGGATTGGAACGCTGATGACGCAGATTTTTGCTGATTTGCGCAGATGAACTAAAATTCGTGTCATTCGAGTAATTGCTTATAATTCGTGTAATGATTAAAAAACTGAAGCTGCTTTTTGGAACGAGCAAGTGAAAACAATGATTAGCCATTTTAATACTAGCG